>JAHFBZ010000137.1 GCA_023249725.1 Methanobacteriaceae archaeon | reverse complement strand
TATAAATATCAGTGGACCTACAAAATCAAATATAAAACAGTTATACAACAAACTACAACTAAACCATCGACAGCATCAACAACAGTAAACAACAGCCAAACTGACTACCTAAGTTCTACTAACAATTGCCAAGTAACCGATAGTAAAATAAAATCAATGGCCAAATCAATAACTAGCGGTGCTACTTCCTACAGTTCCAAAGCAACCAAAATATTCAATTGGGTTAGGGACCATCTGGCCTACAGTTTTTACTACAACACCAAATACGGAGCAGTTAAAACTCTACAGGAAAAGAAAGGAAATTGTGTAGATCATGCCCACCTGATAAACGCTTTAATGCGTGCAGTAGGAATAAATTCCAGATATGTTCATGTATCTGCCAAATTTTCCAGTAGCACCTATGGCCACGTTTATTCAGAAGTCTATCTCAATGGAAAATGGGTAAAAGCAGATGCTACCAGTTCTAGTAACAGTCTAGGTGTAATTAAAAATTGGAATCTAGTTAAATACAAAGGTACGTATGCATCACTACCATTTTAATTAGGGAAATTCCCTAATTTTTTATATTTTAAATGCATTTCTTTTTTCTATAATTTTTTTCTAAGAAGTTTTAATATATTTTATTTCTTTTTTAAGAGTTATTCCAGTCTTTTCCAAGAACTTTTTTTAATCAATTTTCCATAAGGTTCTGAATTTAATATTAAATTTATGATTATTGTTTTAATTGTTATAAATTATTTTTAGAGGCTCAAAATAAGACTATAAATGAAAAATAAGCTGGTAATAGTGAGCTTTACATATAATTCATGCTCATAAAAAAATTTATAATGTTCAATTTTCATATTATAACTATATATAAAATATGAGGAGGGGTTTTATGGAAAAGAAAATGAATATATTAGCTGGACTTGCTGTTTTATTCATGGTCTGTGCAGTTATTCAGATTGCAGAGCCTGCCGCAGCAGCAAAAGTAACTGATAAAGCATTCAAAGTGGACCAGGGGACCAAATATTTTTATACTGGCCAAAGCGGGCCTATGAAAATGTCATGGAAAACTTATCTTTATGTTCCCAGTAACAAAAGAAAAATATTCCAAACTTTTTATGTGAAAGATAATGGAAGATACAGTGGACACTGGGTAGTAAGTTGGCATGAGATTATAACCCTACAAAAGATTTCTAAAACTAAGATGAAAATCACAGACTACAGTGACAGTGAATTAGGTCCAGGGACAACCGTTACTTATAAAAACACCAAATTAAGTACCAGAAAATACTACTGGTATGTTTATCGTCCAGCTATGCTCAGAAACCTCAGTTAAATTCATTAATTTTTAATTTTTAATTTAATTAAAAAAATAATATTTTAAAATAATATTTGAATTTTTATAAAATAGATATACATATAAAATAGATATACAAATAACTGATTAATTCTTAGCTAATATCCTCAATAGAACTTATTTTACCGTCTTGGAACTTTAATACAGTCCTGCCTTTAAGTTCAACTTTTTCTCCTTTAGAAGGGCCTTCCGGAACATCCACGGCCAAAATACCCATGAAATTAATTTTAATATCCGCAACATTGTCATCAAATTCAATTTCATCGATTTTAAGTTCCCTCTTTTCAAATAAACTAACTGCTTGACGGGCCTGATTAGTAAAAGATTTTTTGCCGTTTAAAGCAAGAGTGACCTGGCCTTGAGAAATATTTTTAAACTCCACGTCTTCATGGAGATAGGAAACCATTTTATCCACATCAAATTCATTATAACATTTGAAATACTTTTCTACAATTGATTTCTTTTCTTGATTTTCCATAATATGACCTTGTTAGTGATTTAGAGTTAGTGATTATAATTTATTTAAGTTATATTTTAGTTAAATATATTATTTCTAATAAAAATTTTAATTTAAAATCCATTTATATTAAATTTACATTAATTATTTATAAACATCACTACAATATTAGTTCTATGCCAAGGGAAAGTATTTACAAACGATACCAGCTAGAAAATAGGCCTAATCACGAAAACAACTCAAAGGCATACTGGTTTGTTTTTAATTCAGATAAGTTATTAATAAATGTTAAAAATAATACTATCCCTTTTATAAAAGACTTGGAAGAATTTAATCTTAACCCTCTGAGAAAAATATATTTAGGAACTCTTATGGGCCATTCCTGCTATGCTGCCGAAGTTAAAGAAGCAAATTATCCACAATATTGGTCTTTAAAGGATTTAATATCCATTTACTCAAACTTAGAAAAAGATATATACCTTTTAGCTGGTAGAGCAATTCAAATAATAAACTGGGATAAAAATCACCAGTTTTGTGGTAAATGTGGCACTCCCACTGAAACTATGGCCGATGAAATGGCCAAATTTTGCCCAGAATGTGGATTTACCAGTTTTACTCGTCTCTCACCAGCAGTTATAACTGCCATTGTTAAAGATAGAAGATTGCTCATGGCCAAACACACTTACACTCGCTCCAACATGTATGGCCTTATTGCTGGGTTTGTAGAAGCCGGAGAAACCTTAGAAGAAGCTGTGAAAAGAGAAACCCTTGAAGAAGTGGGTTTGAA
>JAHFBZ010000015.1:22310-34156 GCA_023249725.1 Methanobacteriaceae archaeon | reverse complement strand
CTCGATTAAAAATTTTAGAAGTCCTGGATGAGGAGAGTCTAACGGCTATTTCCATTGGTAAAAAAGTAGGTATTTCCCGAGCCATGGTTTACAAGCACTTAAGTGGCCTAATGGAAATGGGATTAATAAAGCAGTCGCAGATGTTTGAAAAATATTCCATAACAAAATCAGGTAAAATGGTCATTATTTGATAATTAAAAAATAATAATGTAAAATAAATAATAAAATGTTAATTAACAAAATAACATATTAGGGGGTTCATTCTACAGGATATTCTACTCTAAGACGATAAGAAGCTTTTTCACTAAGTAAAACGGTACCCGGAACGAAAAAATCCTCAAATTTATCTACTTTTTTCTTTATGCATGGGTTTATATCCATTTTCTTAGAATATGATGCACATTCGTCTTCTTCTAAAATTCCCTTTTTTACTAGCGTAATGTATCTCATTTTTAATGTTTCTTCAGTAATCAGACCCACATAATCACCATATTTTAATATATTCGAACTTCTATAAATACTATGTGCAGATATTCCTGTAAAACATATAATTATTTATATTATTAATTCCTTATGTATGAACAATGTTCAATCAAAATTCAGAAAAAATTTTTATTATTTAAGCTCCAATAACCCATATTATGTGGTATTGTTTCATTAAATTAGAGTTTTATTGTAATTTAAAAGTTTTAAAGGGATAAATATGAAAAAAATCAATTATTTAAACTCTAAATCTTTCAAACTACAGAATAATATAATAAAATCAGTTTCAGTTTACCTGCAACGTGAAGGATATAGAGTAACTGCCAAACATATCAATCATCCTAATGGATGTCCTAAAAATTTAAATGGGTTTGTCCCGGACATACATGCTATAAAAAACTTTGAAAATATTATTGTTGAAGTCCAGACATCTAACAAAATAATTTTTCAAAATGAATTGAAAATGAAGAGGTTTAGTTATAGTGGTAATAGATTTTGGCTTGTTGTGCCACCAGAATGCTACGAAATAGCTCAAATGAGAAAAAAAGCATTTAATATTCCGGTGGAAATATATTGTAATGATATAAACCAGAATTTTTCCATAGAATCTGAAAGAATCAATTCAAAATAGTTATTTTAAACAAAAATAAATTTATTCCTTTTTTTCATTTCACATTTTTTTATCTATTATTTTTAATTTAATATCATTCAATATTCAATTTCATAAAGAATAATTATTCCTCAGCCACAAAACGGGCTGACTTCAGGATATTTTCCCTTACCTGAGGGACCACACCTTCTAAATACGTCAAAAAATCGTGGGCCAATTCATTTACTTCATTTTTCGAACAATTTTGTTGGTCTAACCAGTAAAAAATCCATTCTTGAGGGATATTTAGTAAAGGATAAATTAGTTTGACCTGGTGTAGATTATGGAGTGAACTTTCTAATTCTACTTTTTTTCCATTAAATATCTGGTCAAGTACATTTTCTACTTCTTGATCCAGGGTAAGGGGTAGGGCCACTACATTAAAATCTTCTGGTATGTTCTCCAGTTTTTTTAAATCAAATTCCCTTTCAATTATTTCAATTCCATATTTTCTACTATATGGTTCTAAAATTGCAGAAAGGGCCATATCGCAGGGATTATTTGATTTGTTAATCATGACTTTTTCTCTAGGTTTTAAAGAGTCTCCCAGAACTTTAGAAGATCTGGAGCAGATTTTTTGGAAAACATTGGATCTAATAACTCTTAATTCCGGATAATTTTTTATAAATAACTCTGCTCTGGTTCGTGAAAATTTTGAAAACCTCAAATTATTTATAAGAAGTTCTGGAGGCATTACACTTACAAAACGGGTATCCACACCAATTTTTTTTAAGAAACGCAAAATTTCCTTTTTTTCAGTGACATTCATGGTGTTCTCTCTATCTCAATATCTCTCGGTATCAGGTTATAACTTTTATAATTAATTAAATAATTAGATTAATTAATTTATCCAAATTATGATAAAGCAAAATATTTTCATTTTGAATTATCATAATAATATATAACAATAAATAATTTAAAATTTATTTCCTCAATTTAAATCCATAACAATTAAAGATGGGGGATAATAATGCTTAATATTTTTGGCAGAAAAAAGGATTCAGATGAAAATATCTATGAAAATATACTGGAAATAGAATTAAAAGAACCAGTGGATTGCCTTTGTGATTTCACCTATAATTTCTACTGGCAGCATCAGGGAGAAAAGATGAATCCCGATGAAAATGTCCCTGGAAATGAGCATACCTTTCGTGAAGTAGTAGAACACCTTAAAAAAGGCCAAAATATTAAAATCCTGGGGGAGGTGGGCCATAGATTATGTTCCAGCATGGGGGTGAACCTCCAGTACTTTGGAGGGGATGGTAAGGATATTGAAGTGGGAAATGTTATTATAGATGGGAATGTTGATTCTAGAATGGGAATTAGCATGGCCCGAGGCAGTATTTATGTCAAAGGAAAAATAAAAGAGCCGATTGGTAATTTAATTGAACTAAAATCTGACTTAAAAGATTATAGAAAATTTAAGTCAATAACTGACATTGTAACCAATGGATTGAATGGTGAAAAACTAATTGGTGGGGAATTATCCAGAAAACGGCTTAATATTGATGATGGAATAATTCGAGATACTGTTGGGGCCCGCTTAAATATTGATTCTGAGATTATTCATTATGGTGATGTTGATCTTTCCACCGGAATTCTCATGAGAAAAGGAGTGGTCAAAGTTAATGGAAATGCCGGTAAAAACACAGGGGCTCTTTTAAACGGTGGAACTGTGGTTATTAATGGAAAAAGTGACGATTTTTCAGCCATTGAAATGAAAAAAGGAACTCTGATAATAAATGGGGATGCTGGAAAATTCATGGGTGCCCAAAAGAAAAATGGAGTTATTCTGGCCAAGAAAGGAAATCCTATTCCTCCCACGGAGCAAAAAAATCTGGAAGAATCAGATAAACAGCTTTTAATTTCTCTGGGTGTTAATCCTTCCGGGTTTCTTAAATTTGAGTAAAACTGGTTTCAATTGTTTTATCTAGAACAATTTAATTCTTTTTAGAAATTATTTATATTCATTTTTTTTCTCAAGTGTTTATTCTTGAATTTATAAAAAAACTTTTTATAGTTGAGATTGCTCTTATTAATAATATGATTAAAGATATTTTCATGAATTGAAAGAATTATAACAAGTTGAGATTGCTCTTATTAATAATATGATTATTATTGTGGAATATTTGAGTGATGTGGCTATACATCTCATACAAGCCCTTGTTACTGGGGTGTTTTTATTGGAATGACACTCGAAAGTGCTTGTATTCCTATTCCTAGTGAAATTATAATGCCATTTGCAGGGTATGTGGCCTGGACTGGCGAGCTGACCTTAATTGCAATTACTTTGGCTGGTGCATTTGGAAACTTGGTAGGTTCCTGGATTGCTTATTTTATTGGCCTAAAAGAAGGAAGGCCTTTACTGGAAAAATATGGAAAATATATTCTCATCAGTCACCATAAATTAGAACTGGCCGATAAATGGTTTGAGAAATATGGTCATGAGGCAGTCTTAATTGGAAGATTACTACCTATAGTAAGGACTTTTATATCTTTGCCTGCTGGAATAGCTGGAATGGACTTTAAAAAATTTACGATCTATACATTTATTGGATGTCTTCCATGGTGCTTTGCTTTGGCATATATTGGATACAGCTTAGGCCCTAATTGGGAGACTATGAGAGACATATTCCACATGTTGGATTATGTGGCAGCTGCTCTGGTGATTGTTTTCATTTATATTGTCTATAAATTGAGAAAAGAAGAATAGATTTAATTTAATGTATCCTATTGTGGAATTAACCTCTTAAACTAATAAATATTATTTTTTTATAGATTCTCATCTTTTAATAACAAAAGGTTATATATATATATATATATATATGTTTTGATGTATATTATATGAATTAAGTTTACAATTAGTTATCATTCATGGAGGAAAAAACTAAAATGAAAAAAGTTAGTACATGGAAGCTACAATTAAGAATGATTTTGGCTATGATGATTTTCGGAATCATTATTTCTGTTTTAGTAACCATAGTTGGGGTTTTCTTAGGAATTACATATCCTGCATTTTATGCTGGATTCTTTTTATTACTGATTCTAGGTCAATATCTTGCCGGACCAAAACTGGTAGATTGGTCTATGAAGGTGCGTTATGTATCACCTGAAGAAGCGCCTAATTTACACAGGATGATTGATGAGTTGGCTATGAATGCGGGAATACCTAAACCAAAAGTTGGAATTTCCGAATTCATGATTCCTAACGCCTTTGCTTTCGGTAGAAGACAAAAAGACGGCCGTGTCTGTGTTACACAAGGGCTAATAAATAAACTGAATGAAGGTGAACTAAAAGCAGTTTTAGGCCATGAAATAGCACATATTAAACACCGTGACATGATTGTTATGACTTTAATCAGTGCAGTACCAGTAATTGCTTATTGGATAGCATTGAGCACTTTATTTAGTGGGGATAATGATAGTTATTCCTGGGTTATTGGCTTAGCTGGTCTGGCAGCTTATATCATAGGACAACTACTGGTGTTATTTGTCTCCCGTGTTAGAGAATACTATGCCGACCAGGAAAGTGTGGCCATTGGAAATGATCCTCATCAGCTGGCCAGTGCATTATATAAATTGACTTATGAATCTGCCTCTGCCAGTAAAGAACAAATTAAAGAAGTTCAAGGATTCAAGGCCTTCTTTGTGAATGATGTTTCTGATGCTGGAAATGAAATTCAAGAACTAAGTCAACTTGATATGGATATGGATGGCCATTTATCTCAGGATGAATTGGATAGGTTAAAATACGATAAAATAAACCTTAAAACTTCCAGTAAATTAATGGAATTAATTTCCACCCACCCAAATATGGTTAAAAGAGTTAAAAGATTGGCCGAAATGAGCTAATCTGTTTTTTTTATTTTTTACAGTTTTTTCTTTATTAATTAATGGATTTGATATTGATTTTTTGCTATAGTAAATTTTAAAATTAGTTTAAATTAGTTTTATTGAAAAAATAGTAAATTATAATAAAAAATAAGAACATAGTAATTATACATGACAAAAAAATATTTAATAGTTTTTTTGATTGCTGCTTTACTTTTCATTCCCACGGCCTTTGCAGATGTTATTCAACCCGGTGAAAAGGCCATAAACTTTGACTATCAATTGACCAATATCAAGGATTATCCTGATTATGTTTTTATTTTACATGGAATGCCTAGTCCTACTATGGAGATATTAAGCTCTTCTGAATTTAGTTTTTACAAATTTAGTACCTGTTCTATTTATGCTATCAAAAAAACTGATTTTAATAAAATTAATATGAGTAAAATGAATGATACTGAAGTGGAAACCTTTTTAATGAATGATTCTCTAGTAGCTCGCTCTAATCTAGAACTTGAAGGCCAATATGGTTCAGTTACTATTGATAATCCGCTGGAAGGTGCTCTGGTTTTGTTGCGTATTAATTCTATTCAGGGCAATAACTTGGAAATTCAGAAAACCAAAATTGTTTATGGATATTCTGATGGCAAAAAAACGGAAAAAACATTTCAAAGTCAAAATCAGACACCAGAACCTCCTAATTCTCAAAACTCGTTAACAAATTATATTTATTATCTGGTAGTACCTATTATTGCAGCCATAATTTTGATTTACATTATAGCCAAAAGAAAATCTAACAAACAATAAATATTTTTTATTATTTTAAAAATAAAGTTCAGTGCTATGCTTATTCAAAGTCTTATAATCCCCTGGATTCTTACCATATTTATTGAATTTATTATAATATGGAGTTTTATCAGGGAAAACCCGGAAAAACTCTTTTTTTACTCTTTAATAATCAATTCTTTTACTCTTCCTCTAGCTACATTAACTTATATCTATTTTTTTCACAATTTTTTATTGATGGAAATAGCTGTTTTTTTAGTGGAGATTTTTATTTTAAAGATTATTCTGGAACTTAGTTATGAGAAAGCAGTATTAATATCTTTAATGGCCAATGTTATCAGTGCCCGGGTAGGAGTATTAATTTATAGCCTATTTTAAAGCCCATTGAATGTATTTAATAATGTATTTAATGTATATTTGAAGTTTAAATCTGATATAAGAATAAGCATTTAATAAAATATTATATTCTAAATTATATGAATAGATCAAAAATAAACAAAATTAATGATTTAATAGTCCTTTACTACACCAACAATATAGTTTCTAGGTACCCAGGTATTCAAAGGTGTTTTTGTTATAATATAATTAGTTTCATAAATGGTTTCCACGTTTTTATTATCACTCATTAAATAAACACGGTTTGCCTCGATTTTACCCACTCTTTTTACAATAAGGCCATATTTATCATTTTTAGAAATAACAATATCTCCCACTTTGAAGTTCTTTGTTTTAAGAACCGTCAGGCTTTGGCCATTATTTAATGTGGGGTACATGGAATCTCCACTAACTACAGCGGGCATAGGAAGCTGGTTTTCTCCAAACTGGGACTTAAGATTAACTGTAACTTGAGTATAATTGTATTTCTGACTAATACTGGTTACACCTGAAGTAATGGTATCCATACTACTATCGGGGCTTTTTATTTCATCAGCGAGATATTGTCCTATCTCATTTTCCATTGAAGATGGTGCTTGGTTAAATGGTATGGTCGATGTTGCAATAGTAATATCGGATCCATTGGTTTCTATATCAATGTTAACTGCATTGGAATATTGGGTTAGTAATATGGATGATCCGGCTACTAGCATTAATAATATTATTCCAATAATAATTCCTGATTGTTTATTCAAATATTTCACCACCAACTTGTGTGAGTATTATTAATATGATTATTGCTTAGTTTAAATTATAAATTATTATATGTTCTATTATTTTTGCTCTTAAACTTCAATATATTTTGTATGGCCGGTTAATATATTAATGAGTAGGATACAATAGTTTACTATTTTTCAGTCAGTTTATCCAACATAAAACGGGTAGATTTTAAATCAAGCTGTCCAGGTGCTGTTTTAGCTCCTACAGACGCAAATGTAAAGGGTGATCCGAGTAGTGGCCCCACAATACGTGTGTATTTGCCCATTTCGCCCATGGAAATGGCCACCGTATCAGGATATTCAGATAAAACATTTAGAATAGTTATGGTATCACTTATATTTTGAGGAGTAACCGCAAATTTGGCTATATTCCCTATTTCCTTTTCTTTTTCAACCACATCTAAAAGTTTCCTCAGGGAGGGAGTTTTTTCAAAATCATGGAAAGAAATTATACTGCAATGAGCGGACTCAATTACCTGAGATCTAAAATTTTCGTGGCAATTCAACTCAATATCCACATATTCGGCCTCTTTTGCTGAGGCCATGAGTATCTCTGTTCTCTCTTGCTCTGAACCTGAAAAAAAACCACCTTCAGTTGATATTCTATTAGTGGCAATAATTGGAAAGTCTATTTCTTTAATAAGGTTAATGGCCATTTTTGGAGTAGGGTTTTTAAGAGCATCAATTCTGATTTCTAATAGGTCTGCTCCAGATTCAATACAGATTTTAGCAGAGTTGTATGCTTCATTTACTGTTTTTTCAAACACAGGTGTGCATATTTTATGTTTTACCACTTTAACAGCTCTTTTATTTTTTTAATTTTATTAATTTATTTTTTCTTAAAGATTTAATGACGGTAAATAATAATATTATAATTAACTTTTTTCAAAATAAATCTTTAAAAGAAATAATATAAATTTATTGAAATTATTAGTAATTAATTTTAGTAATTAATAATATTAAGTCTTATGGAATATTGTTAATTATTTATAAAATATATTTTATTAAATCAAAATCAGTATTAGTTGCAGGCCCACCTGGTAGAACAAGGTTAAATTTTTAACCGCGTAAATGGGCCTGCAATTAACCTATGTTCTCATTGGTTATTAATGTATCATAGTATTTTCCAACACATTTATTTATTTAGTATTCAATAAGGTGATTTTGGGCAAATTGTTACAAATTTGGGTATAATTTTGGGAAAACTATTAAATTAAGGCCCTATAATTTATTATATAAATACGTTGAAATAATTTAATGTTTTTGGGATGTGAAAAAATGAATAAAAATGATATACAGTGGAAACCGGTCATAATTGGTATAATTGTTGCTTTAGCCTTTTTCATTGTATCTTCCATGGTATCTGGTTTGAATACTATTCTCGTTGTGTTTTTATTAGCAGGAATAATTGTTGGATTCATGACTAGTACTAATTATATGAAAGGAGTACTTAATGGTACTTTGATGGGTGTTATTGGTGGTATTTTAACTATAATACTGCTTTCAGTTTATCTAACCATGCAGGGAGCTGGGGCATACCTATCCATCTATATAAATACATTTTTGATTTATCTGGTTATTCAAATAATATTGGCTGCTATTGGAGGAGCTATTGGTTCAGCCATTAAAGCAGAATCATTGATAAAAAGGCCTGAAGAAGATTTAGAATAGATAAATATCTTCATTTTTTATTTTCTAAGTTTTTTAGTTTTATCCTATTTTTTTTTATAATATTTTTTCTCTAATTTTAGTTAGTTAATCATTGTTCTAAGGGCATAGAATAAAAAATATATTATCTATTAAAAACAAAAGCATAATAAAATTTATTTATCAATTAATTAACTAAAGTTAATTTAAGAAATTTACAGGTGATCTAGTGAAAATAACTGCCATTGGTGCGGATATATCTAATAATGACACTTCTTGTAGTGGGAATCTTATAAAAAACCTACAAGCTAATATTCCACAGCTAATAAATTTAGGAGCTCAAAATGCTGCTTTAACTAATATTACTGGTGATGATGTGGTTATCAGTGCTTTTGTAGAAGATGATCTTTTAGAAACAATTAATCGAGGCATTGTGGATATTTTAACCGAAAATTCAGAAGATTTAGGTGATGTTAATGGCATATCTCCTACTCCCGAAGGGGCTGGTGAAGGTATATCCTATGCTGAGGCCAAAATACGTCAAGATAGGTTTCCAGATGCTCTTATTCTGGCCTTTGATACTTATGGTGGAGAACCTTTCGTGGGAAATGCTGCAAACTCGGCTATCAAAGCCGCTCAAGGAATGGAAGGAGTTACTGATGTCAGTGATGAAATTGTGCCTGGGGTTAAAAAAATACCTGGTGTGGGATATGTTTCAGATAAGACTGACGACCCGGTGGTCGTAGTCACTTTGGAAGATTTGGAAAGTGTAGGTGCTGTAGCTGGGGCCATGGTAGGGGCTGCTTTGGGTAATAAAAATGTTTACTTAGTTAAAAGAGGGGCACCATCTTATGTGATTCCGGGAAGTGTTATATTGTCGGTTACCGCTTACATGAACGGAAATATGATGGATTTAGCCGTTCCTTTTGAAGAAAGAACCCGAATTTTAAGAGTTTAGATGTAAACTATATTATTGTAATAAATTATTCATATTTTTTCAAGAAATTAAATTTTCAGAAGCTTTCATGATAAGCTCATCCAAAAATTAGCCTGACTAAAATAAAAAATTAGCTCAAAAATAGTGAAATTTAATTATATAAGGGCATATAATTATTGTAAATATATTTGAGATATATCTATATTGTAGAATATCTCTTGAGATTTAAAATCTATTTTATTAGATTAAATCAATTACAGTAAATATAATCGAAATATAATGGATAATTACTGAATAAAATCACAGAATTACAAATAATAAAATAACCATGCTCAGTTATTAATGGTTATCATTGCACGGATTTATTATAAAAAAGGGATGAAACATGATATTTTTAGATAAAGATACTAAATGTTTGGTACAAGGAATTACTGGTAAGCAGGGTTCTTTTCATGCAGAACAAATGCTAGATTATGGCACGAACATTGTAGCAGGTGTAACTCCAGGTCGTGGGGGCCAAAAATTCGGACCTATAAATGTATATGATTCAATTGAAGAAGTAACTGAAGAAATGGATGTTAATGCTTCTATAATTTTTGTCCCAGCCCCATTTGCCAAAGATGCTGCTTTTGAATCCATTAAACATCTGGATTTAGTGGTAATTATAACTGAACACATTCCGGTGCATGATTCCATGCAAATAATGGAATACGCTCGAAAAAAAGGAACCACAGTTATAGGACCTAATACACCAGGAATTATATCTCCTGGAATAGGAAAACTGGGAATTATGCCCACCCATATATTTAATGAAGGAAATGTGGGTATTGTATCTCGAAGCGGAACCCTGACCTATGAATTCGCCAGTCAAATCACTGGAGCAGGAATGGGCCAGAGTACATGTATTGGAATTGGTGGGGATCCGGTGGTAGGCCTAGATTTTTCCACCGTTCTTAAAAAATTTGAAGATGATCCAGATACCGATTACATGGTTATGATTGGTGAGATTGGAGGAAATGCCGAGGAAAAGGCAGCCAAATATATTGAAAAGAATATTTCCAAGCCAGTTATGGCTTTCATATCCGGTACTACTGCTCCCCCCGGTAAAAAAATGGGTCATGCTGGTGCAATTATTGAAGGTAACAGTGGAACAGCAGAGAGTAAAATCAATGCCCTGGAATCTGCAGGAGTCCAAGTGGCCCGAAAGCCTTCTGAAATAATTAATATGATTAAAGAATTTAAATGATTTAGTTTAATCATATTCTAAATAATATTTTAATTTAAAAAAATTATTTTAAATCAATATTCTGCATATAATAACTGAATTTCAAAATCAAAACTAAATTGGAAATTAATTTAATAATATATTATTTCAAAATCTTTAATTTAATTATCAAACTTCAAGAATTATTTTATTTTAAAAAAATTTTATTAAAACCATTTTAAGTGATAAATATGGTAGATGAAAACGAAATTATTAATAAACTTACATTTGGTGAAATTAAACTCCATGAAATAGAAAAATACACGCAATCAGTTCCTGAAGCTGTTGAAATCCGGCGTAAATTCATGGAAACAATTTCTGTATCCTCACTGGACCATGTATCACACTTCTCGCTGGATATGGAAGAGGCCATGAAAAAAAATATAGAAAACCCTATAGGTGCCATACAAATCCCTGTGGGAGTAGTAGGACCTCTAAAAATCAATGGAGAACACGCTGAAGGAGAATTTTATGTCCCTCTGGCCACTTCTGAAGGGGCATTACTTGCTTCCGTAAATCGGGGATGCTCTACTATAAGTCAATCTGGCGGAGCTAATGTTCGGATAATTGACGATAAAATGACCCGGGCCCCTGTTATAAAGGCAGAATCCGTTATGGAGGCTATGGAAATAAAAAAATGGATTGAAAACCATTTCACCGAACTTAAAGAAGCTGCTGAAACTACCACCAGCCATGGAAAACTATTAAAAATTGATCCAGTTATTGTAGTAGGCCATTATTTATACCCTAGATTCGTATTCTCCACTGGAGACAGTATGGGTATGAATATGGTAACCATTGCCACCGAATCAGCATTAAATTTATTATCTAAAGAGACTGGGGCCCACGTGATTGCCCTTAGTGGAAATGTCTGTGTAGATAAAAAACCAGCGGCTTTAAACTTAATTGAAGGCCGGGGAAAATCCCTGGTGGCAGAAGTAGTGATTCCTAAAGAAATAGTGAATAAAAAACTTAAAACTACTCCTGAAGCCATTGAAGAAGTGAATATGGCTAAAAATTTCATGGGATCTGCCATATCTGGAAGCATGGGATTCAATGCCCAGTATGCTAACATGATTGGAGCTATATTTCTGG
>JAHFBZ010000015.1:0-22300 GCA_023249725.1 Methanobacteriaceae archaeon | reverse complement strand
ATTGTGGAGGGCAGTCTGGGAATTACCACGGCTGAAGACAAAAATGGGGACCTTTACTTTTCAGTGACCTTACCGGATGTTCCCCTAGCCACTTTTGGCGGAGGAACCCGTCTGGAAACAGCTAAAGAGTGTCTAGAAATCATGGATGCCTATGGTTCTGGAAAAGTCCACAAGTTTGCTGAAATCGTGGCTGGAATTGTTCTGGCCGGAGAATTGTCTTTAATGGGAGCTTTAGCTGCAGGACATTTGGCCAGGGCTCATAAGGATTTGGGGCGAGGATAAATAGTCTTAAAGAATTTTTCTTCAGAATTACTTTCAAAAAAAAAACATAAAAACATTTTTTTATTATATTTTTCATTCAAGGAGAACTTTTTAAATGAACATAAGGGAATTTATACATGAATACCTTCAAATGAGTCGGTATGTGGCCTTAGGAACCTTAGATGGTATCTTGGCCGTTATGGGAGTGATCCTAACTGCTAGTGGAGTTATTGCCCTGGGTGGTGGAGAAGTTCAAAATTATCTCATAGGCCTAACTGGACTTAGTGGTGGTATTGCTCTGGCTATGTCTAATGCATTTGGATCATTTATTGGTGAGCGGGCTGAAGAAACACGGACCCTCAGGGAACTGGAACGTAAGATGGTCATGGATGAGGGTAAACTGGACGATACCATAATTCACAAGCAGGCCAAGCGTAGAATTTACATGAGTATGTTTACCCATGGATTTTCCAGTTTTATAGGTTCATTCGTACCAGTACTACCTTTTTTACTCATTGCAGATAGAATGACGGCCACAGTGACAACTATTGTCATGTGTTTTACGGCATTAATCATTCTAGGAATTTATTTAGGCAGAGTTTCTAGAGAAAGTCTATTTAAAACAAGTTTAGAAATAGTTATTATTGGTATTGTAATCAGTGCCGTGAGTTTCATTATTGGTGGAAGCCACTAAAAACAATTTTTTTTAATTTATTTTATTCAATTAACTATTATCATTTACTCATTTCTCATTTTTTTGAAATAAATCTTGAGCAGGACAACCTAACTCGCTTTGTTTACACTTTGGACAGGTTAATCCCCTGATTAGAGCATTACCAAATAGTGAAAGTATTAAAAGAACTGCTATTAATGAAAGGATTAGCCATGAAAAATTAGATAATAATATAAATATTCCTGCTAATGTGGGTACAATAAAAACTAACATATCTGGAATCATATCTTTCCATTTCAATTCTTTATGGGAAAATTTAGAAGGATCACCTTTTTTGAAAAATAAGGCACTCAGGCGACCTTTACCAAAACCACAAATTTTACCATAATAATAACAATTCACGCAACCTGTTTTCAAGACTTTAATCTCTAAAATTAGGCAATATATTAAATATAATACGGAGTAAAACCATCCTAGATTGTATATGATGGCAGCATCTATAATATAAATGGATAATATTAATATGTTGCTTAAAAAAACGATTTTTAAGGGATAGTTTTCATAACAATGGTTTTTCATGATTTAATATTGGCTCTAAAAATAATAAATAATTAATGGGATTAATTTTTAAGTAAAATATTTTTTTAAAATCAATCTTCTATCCCATAAACTTTTTTTATATTATCTGAATGAATCTTAAAAGCATCTTCTTCAGTCATTAAACCTTTATTAATAAATTCTTGGGTCCTACGGGGAACAGTTTTTGGTCCTAAAACGGCACCAGGCCTAGTTAAATCATCCAGATAATCAGTTTCCATTAAAAAATAATTACTTTTTTTAATTCCTTTAGATACCACATCTCTGGTGGAAATCAAAGAAGGAGTCAATCCAAAATTCTCCTTCTCATCAGTATATGGGCCTGAGAAATGTTTTACCAGTTTATATGTTCTCAACCCAGCTTTTTTAGCCATTAAAGAGAATTCTTCGAATTGCTCTTCACTGGAAGTTTCCGTATGCAGTTGCACAGCACAGTCTGCTTCCTTAGCCAGTTCCATAGCATAAACTATGATTTCATTCTGCAGATCCCATTCTTGCGAACTTACTTCATAATGGGGCCTTCCTATTTCGCCTATAGCCACAGCTTTTCCTTCCATTACCAGTTTCTGAGCATGATCCAATCCATCTTTAATTATTTCTTCGGCAGCTTTTAAGTCCTTACCACTTTCCAGAAGTCTAGAGAGTTCAGCAGGGTGCAGCCCCACTACCGCATAGGCCTTCACATCAGTATTGGAATTTATTTCATCCACGTATTTTAAAACCATTTCCATGGCCTTGGTGAAGTTAAATGGTTCTCCAAAAGTCCAGGAAGGTTTGTTAGGAATGATCATTCTCTGACCACCTGATTTGTGGAATTTTTCAGCAACTTTTATAGGGCCTTCGCCATTGAAGGGGTCTACATGAATGTGGTTGTCGGTGATGGGAATATTTTCCATAATATTTCATCTCAGATTGTTATATAATTTCTACTTAATCTAAACTTAAAATATATTTGATTTATTTTATAGTTATATTTTACAATTTTTAAAATAAAATTCATAAAATTCTATTATTGAGATTGAAATCATAACGGATTAATTTATTTATTTCATAAAATATTAATCAAAAAACAAAAAATTATAAAAAAAAGAAATTGTGAAATTTAATCTAAAAAGAATGTTTATCTGGGGTTTCTTTGCTGCAGGGACTGATATTTTTTATAGAAGAATTTTCAGCAGAAACTTCTTCTGTTATTCCCATCTTTTCTAAAACAGCCTTAGGATCTACTTTGGTCTTAAAACAACCATCTCTGGATAGAGGAACTCCCTGTGGAGAAAACTTGGAAAGCTTCATCATGGACAGATTTAAATCCTGATAACAAGCCACTCCTAGCACGGCTTTAAAGTTATTTTGTTCAATTATCTTTTTAAGGAAGGTGGAACCGGGTATAATGAATACTTTGTATCCAACACATTCTGCATTTTCCTTTAAAGTCCCAATAACACATTTTTTGCAGTTGTTACATACTAATCCTGATGGTTCTAATGTGGCCTCGCAATTAGGACTTCTCAAACAATGGGGAAGAATCAAAAGTTTCTCATCAGATTTTGTAGATTTAAATCTTTTTTCATTAACTTTGTTTCTAACTTCTACACCTATATGGTCAACTATTTTTTCATCAAGGCCCATACTTTCTGAAAATTTTTTGAATGGGCCGTAGAAAAGATCTATAGTTAAAAGTAAGACTTTGGGAAAGATTAATCTGTCCTGTTTAATAAGTATCTTCCCTAAAATAAGGGTCGAAAAAAGCATGGCTAATATAATTATGCCTGCAATAAACACCATTTGTCCAAATATTTGATAAAACTCGCTGAACATAGAATCCCTGTTAATATGACATTTTTCTAATATAATAAGTCGTTAAAATGATTTAATTTTTTTAAAGATTAATTTAATATAATTTTTATTATCAAAACAAAGCAAACATAGCTATTAATAACAATTAGATATTATGATTTAGAATAATATATTATTGTTAATTATTTTATATAAACTTGGTGTTTAAAATAATTATTATTGAAAAAATAAGATTAAAAAATAAGTTTAATTTATAATCAATTATTATTAATGTGTATCATTAATGCTTTTTAGTACATTAAATGCTGTTTCTTTAACATGAGGATCGGTATCCATAACTGCCGGGGCTATTAAATCAATTGATTCTGGTCCTGAAATTCGGGCCAAAGATTCTATGGCAGCACATCTAACTGCCCAGTCTTCGTCATCTAAAAGATCTATAATCTTCGCTCTGGATTGTTTATCTTTTTTCTCTGCGATTTTACCTACTGATTGAACAGCTACTGCTCTAACTCCCCAAGAATCATCTTTTAGAACACTGAAAAGATATTTTAAGCAGTTCTGGTTTCCAATTTGCCCTATTGCTTTCGCTGCTTCTTTTCTCATCTGTGGATTTTCTTCTTTTAAAATTGAAACCAGAGATTTTAAATCATTATCCAGTTTCATAGTCTCTATTTGAAATCCCAAAACACCGGCCAAATTAATCACCAATTAATGCAGATTGAACTAAATAATTTCCTAAAAATTACTTAAATTGTATCTTAGAATATTATTGTGTGATTCCAACTTAATAAATATTTAGTTTTAAGGAATTGGAATAAAAATAGGATTCAATTAAAAAAATAAGTCATTTAATTATAATATTGGATTATATCCTCGATTTCTGACCATACCTGATGAAAAAATAATATTTTAGACTATTAATTTTATGAGGGGGGGGGGTCATGGAAGATCTTATTAGATAAGATCTTCACATGATGAATTTATCAAAATGATAAAAACAATTCTAACATCTAACATAATCCCTTATAAACGTTGCCTTAATAACAAACATAATAATTCTTAATCAATGATTAATTCATACTTAAAACGAAAAATAATGATTATATGTAATAATTTGAAAAAAGATAATTGATCTTACTTACAAAAATATTTTAAAATTTGATATCAATAATAAGATTATTATAAAATTTTTTTATTAGTTCATATTTATTTCCAATAAAAAAAAGAATTATTATAAGAATTTAAAGAGCTTCTAACTTTAAATTTTCAACATTTCCTTCAATTAATACTCCTTCTTCGGTTGAATTTAGTTTAACTCCGGAAAGAGTCTCGCAGGCACATAAAATGTCCTGTTCTGGATGGGTGCCCGGTACAATATTGCAGTTCAGCCTTACATTACTTCCCACAGCTACTACCATTTTTAATCTTTTAGAAGTAGGGTGATTATCTGGTAAAACCACAATAGGGGATTCCATTTCTCTTAAAAGATAGGCCATACATTTAATACCTTTTTCTATCTCAGGACCTTCTCCAAAAGCAGATATAACTAGTAAATCTTCTTTTTCAAGAAACATTACTACTTCATCTTCATCTGGTGTGCCAATAAAGACCATTCTCGGATCACCAGATTTAACAATTCCCACGGTTCCTGATTCACCCCTTAAAAATAAAATTTCAGAAGTATCTATTCTGAGCACTCCACGTTGTCGGATTGGCATGATGGACATACTACTCTTTTACCTATACCTTTAAATTCATTTCCACAATCTAAACACTTACAACGTTTTGTTTTCAGTTTTTTCATTTTAATATCAGCCATGGGGCCGCCCACAGTACACATATTATCACCATAACCATTTTTACATATAATATTATTTATTTGTTTTTATCTTTATTTTTGGCCTAAATATGGGCCTTTAGCAAAATTAAAATAGAAACTTCTTTATTTTTCCACCTTAGATATTAATTGCTTATATAAATAAAATGTGAAATACTTATTACAAAAAAGACAGATAAATTAAACATCATTTCAGTCTAAATATCAAAAATAATTATTAAAAAATTTGTATTAGTATATATTTCGTTTATAACGACTTAAACCTAAGGTGAGCCCATGAAAAATCTTATTTTTCCATTCACAGCCATTGTTGGTCAAGAAGAGATAAAAAAATCTTTAATCTTAAATGCTATAAATCCTGGAATTGGTGGGGTTTTAATAAAAGGAGATAAGGGTACGGGGAAAACTACAGCAGTTCGTGCCATAGCTGATCTTTTGCCTTTAATTCCTGTGGTTAAGGGATGCGCCTTTAATTGCAATCCTCATGATATGGTTTCATCTTGTGAAATCTGCCGCTTGAAAAATCGTGAAATTGAAGAGAAAAAGATGAAAGTAGTCGAATTACCGCTGGGGTCCACTGAAGATAGAGTGGTTGGTTCCATTGACATTAATAAAGCTTTAAAAGAGGGTATTAAAGTACTTGAACCTGGTATTTTGGCTGAAGCTAATCGTAATATATTATACGTGGATGAAATTAATCTTCTGGATGATCATCTAGTAGATGTGCTTTTGGATGCAGCAGCTTATGGCATAAACAATGTGGAGCGAGAAGGAATATCAATTTCTCATCCTTCAAAATTCATGCTAGTAGGTACCATGAATCCAGCTGAAGGAGAGCTCCGGCTCCAATTAGCCGATAGAATTGGCTTGCACATAATTGTCACAAGTATTCATGATATTAAGGACCGAGTGACTATCATGAGTCGCCGGGAGCAATTTGAAAAAGACCCTGAAGAATTTAAAAAACTATTTGCTAACGAACAAAAGGAATTACTGGATAAAATTGTCTCTGCTCGGAAATTACTTTCTCAAGTCCAAATTAATAATGATTTAATGGAATTAATAGCCAGAATTTCTCTAGAAGTTGGAGTTGATGGTCACCGGGCAGATATAGCTATTTTAAAAACTTCAAAGGCAATAGCAGCTTATAATGGCCGAGTCCAAGTCAATGAAGAGGATTTAAAAGAGGCTATAAATCTTGTTTTAGGTGAGAGAATACCGGGTAAATCACAGGATCCTGATAAAGTCTGCAAACAAATGGATAAGGCCAAATCGGAAATGGAACGAGAAAAAGAAAAAGAGCGTGAACAACAGGAGAAAGAAAAAGAACAAAATCACAATCAAGATAATGCTGATCAGAATGAGGAAGGAGAAAAACAAACTCTTGATGGTGATGAATCTGAATCTGAAAGTGATAAATCAGCAAATCAGAATTCTGATGAGATTGATCAAGATAAAGACCTGGAAAATAAGGAATCTAATAGTGAAAATCAAAGTGAAAATCAGAATCCTAAGCAATCAGATAATAATTCGTCATTGCCGGAAGAAAATCTAGAAGATACTTCATCATCGCACAATTCTTCTGGTGGTGATCTCTCAAATGAGGAAGAAAAGGGCCAAAAATTATTTTCAGAAAATAAAAATGATGGAAATATTGAATCCGTGGATGTGGGGATTGATATAAAAAAACTGCTTAAAGTCAAGGGTAAAAAAAAGGATAGGCTCTATGGTAAACGTGTGGAATCAAAAACAGAGAAGGGAAAATATGTAAGATCTAGATTTTCATCTCAAAGGCCTAAAGATATTGCTATTGACGCTACTATTCGTGCTGCTGCCATGAAATCAAGTGGAGAAATCAAGGTAGAACCTCATGACTTGCGGGAAAAAGTTAGAAAACACGGAGCTCGGGCTTCTATCGCCCTGGTGGTAGATATAAGTGGATCAATGGTTTCTGAGAAAAAGGCCAATCGAGTGAAGAGCATTTTAAATCAAATCATTAAAGATACCCAGCGCCATAAAGACAAGCTAAGCGTGATAGGATTTAAAGGTAGGGAAGCAGAGGTAATTATTCCCACCACTAAACGCGCCGCTGCTTTCCAAAGTAAAGTTGATGAAATTAGAGTAGGTGGAACCACACCCCTGGCTGCTGGTTTAAAGAAAGGCCTGGAAATATTAGTCTCAGAAAAGAAGAATAAAGAATATGTTCCCATGATGGTTGTTTTAACTGATGGAATGCCCAATGTGGGAATTAAACACAGTCCCAGTAGGGATGCCTTGGATTTAGCTGAAAAACTCAATGAAAATCATATTCATACGGTGGTGGTAAACTTTGAGAGAATACTCCATCATGGTCGTAATCTGAATATGGAGCTGGCCATTTATTCTGGTGGCCGTTATTATGATCTGGAGGATTTGGAGAATCCAGGTCAGATTATGAATAAGATTTTAGAATATGAGCGAAGTGTTTTTTAATTTTATTTTAATTTTATAAAAATCTAAAATAATAATAATAATAATAATAATTTACGAAATGAGTTTAGAATTAGATTGAGAATAATAATATATTAATTATTCCATTCAGTTTAAAGCCTTTAAAATTTATCTGATTTGGGTTTGAATTAATTATAAGCTATTTTTAAAAAAATAATAATCCGTTTTATTGGAATATCATATTATTTAATATTAAATATATTTACTTTAAAATACATATTAAATTTATAATAAGATTGTGTTAATCTTTAAAATTAATATGGGGAGATTCAGCCATGAATGATGATGATTTAAAAAAGGCTGTTGATTACTACCGGTTATTGGTCGAAAAAGAGATTGCTATGGAAAATGTAGTTGATGGCAACTTTATTGGACCAAGGGAACTTATAAAAAAGGATCAAATTGATTTGAAAGATATGATTAATCCAGTTAGGCCTTTTTTAGGTGAAGAATCAAGTGAAGATTTGGATAAATGTTATGTAACAGCATTTCGCGTTGGTAATTTAAAAAAACCAGCATTCATGATCAAATCTGAGCAGGGCACAGATATAATTGCTGGAATAGATCTGGGAGCTAATTTGGTTAAAGATGGCCTAATTAATAGTATTGATGATATTATTCATTTTTTAGCTAAGTATAAAATTGGCATTCTTGATATATTCAAAGAGGAAGAGATTGAAGGTGGAAAAAAACTTGATTTAAGGTTTTATGAATGTATCGAGTGTGCTGGTTTACCTAACATTGGTAAACCTGTTTGTTTCTTTGAAACGGGTATGATAATAGGTATGCTAAATCAAATAAATAAAAAAGAAGTTAATGTAGAGGAAATAAGATGCTGGACAAGCGGATATTCCTTTTGCCAATTTGATGTAGAAATAAAATAGAAAATATAGAATGTTTTAAAATTTAGTTTAATAATAGAATAGTTCTTTACTATAATATTTTAAACATACAAATAGGATTTTTTTAAGAAGCTGATTAAAAATTATAAGTTTTTTACTAATTATCAAAAAAATAATATAAAATTTAAATACCCCTTACACTATAATATAACCTTTACAATTATCGCCGTGAAAATATGAAAGTAACTGTATACCATGCCGAGGAGTGCGATCGTAAGAAATGCACCACCTTTAAAATGGCCAAAAAAGGAAAGTTTAAAATAGTAAATCATCTTAATCAGTTACCTAGAGGTGCAATTGTACTGAATCCTTATTCTAAAAAAGCAGTCTCTCCTGAAGATAAGGGTGCTGTTATTAAACGTGGAGTGGCTGGATTAGACTGCTCCTGGAAGAAGGTTCAAAAATCTGCTACGATTTTTAAGACTTCTAAGTATCATAGATCGCTGCCATTTCTTGTTGCAGCAAATCCCACTAACTATGGTAAACCCTGTATTCTTTCAACTGCAGAGGCAATTGCAGCAACCTTTTATATAGTTGGATTGAAAGATATAGCAGAAGATATAATGTCCCATTTTAAGTGGGGACCTCATTTTCTAATACTCAATAAAGAGTTACTAGAAGCATATTCCGAAGCTGAAACCAGCGAGGAAGTTATTAAAGCTCAAAACGAATTTATAGGAGGCTAACCAATGGCTAGATTTGAAGAAGCAGAGAACCGAATATTCAATGTTAAAATTTGCCTTAAATGTAACGCTAGAAACCCACCAAGTGCTAAAGTGTGCCGGAAGTGTGGTTACAAAGGTCTAAGATACAAAGCTAAAGAATCAAGGGGTTAATCATACCCTTTAACATTTTATATTTAATAATTTTATTTATCACTTTTATCGATTTAATGAAGTGTATATTAATTTTTTCAAGGTTTTAAAATGAAAGTTGAATCTTATTTTAAAGATATTTTAAAGGAAAGAAAGATACATCTTACCCTTCTGGATCCTGAAGAACAAACTCCTGCTAAGGCATTAGCTATATCTAAAGCTGCTGTTTCTGGAGGTTCTGACGGTATTATGCTGGGAGGTTCTACCACAGACGCTGCTGAACTTGATGCCACTGCTAAAATACTTCAAGAAAATCTTGATGTTCCAATAGTGCTTTTTCCAGGAAATATAAGTGGTGTAAGTTCGTATGCTGATGCTATTTTCTTTATGAGTCTTTTAAATTCTAGCAATCCATATTGGATTATCGGGGCACAAGCATTGGGAGCTCCAGTAATTAAAAAAATGGGAATTGAAACTATACCTATGGGTTATCTGGTAATTGAGCCAG
This sequence comes from Methanobacteriaceae archaeon, assembly GCA_023249725.1. Classification (GTDB taxonomy): domain Archaea; phylum Methanobacteriota; class Methanobacteria; order Methanobacteriales; family Methanobacteriaceae; genus UBA349. The sequence continues at coordinate 12,417 of JAHFBZ010000015.1, read as the reverse complement.
GAGGAACTGTGGGATGGGTAGGAGATGCTAAATTAATTCCACGCAAAAAAGCAGATTTGGCAACGGCCTATGCTATGGCGGCTGAATATTTAGGTATGCGTCTGATTTATCTGGAAGCCGGTTCAGGTGCAGAACAGCATGTAGATCCAAAAATGATCGGTATGGTCAAAAAAACTACTGATACGATGCTTATTGTTGGTGGAGGAATCCGCAGTGGTGATGAGGCCCATGTTGTTGCTTCAGCAGGTGCAGATATTATAGTTACGGGCACTGTGGTTGAAGACAGTGTCAATGTGGAAGAGAAGATCTCTGAGATTGTAGAAGGTATGAGAAGATAATTTATAGAACTATTTTTTCTTCTTTTCTATTTTAATTTATTAATATTTTATTAAATTTTTTCTATTTTAGATGTTATAGTTATTATTTTGTTTTATTTCTATTTTAGATTAATTAAATCTTTTAAAATCTTTTTTCTTATTATATAGATAATTTTATTGAATATTAAAACAAAATTATATATAAATAAGTTTTTTATATTTCAATTAATTTCATAACAATTAGCTGTTTTTAATGATGATTTAATGAAAAACGAAAAAGTGGCCCATATATTAGATAGAATAGCTGACTTCATGGAAATGAATGACGACATATTTCGTATGAAGGCCTATCGTAAGGCAGCACACACTGTGGAAACTATTTCAGAGGATATAACTACTTTAACCGAAGAAAACCGCTTGCAAGAGTTTCCTGGTGTGGGAAGGGCCATCGCGGCCAAAATTAAAGAAATTGTGGAAACCGGGTCTCTGGAATACTTTGAAAACCTTAAAAAAGAGTATCCCGTCGATTTTGATGCTATGATTGAAGTGGAAGGCCTGAGCCCAAAAACTATAAAACTACTTTATGATGAGCTGGGAGTGGAGAATCTGGATGATCTGGAGCGCCACGCCAAAAGACACCATGTTCGTCGAATCAAGGGTATGGGGGATAAGAAAGAGAAAAAAATCCTGGAAAATATAGAAATGGCTCGTAAAAACTCAGGAAGAAAACTTCTGGGCCATATTTTGCCATTGGCTGAAGCTATAAAACACCAGATTGAAGTTTTAAAAGTAGTTGAATCAGTGGAAATTGCCGGTTCCATCAGGCGCTGCAAGGAAAGCGTGGGAGATATTGACATACTGGTCATTTCTGAAAATTCTCAAGAAGTAATGGATTATTTCGTATCTTTACCATTTGTTGATGAAATCGTGGTTAAAGGACCATTAAAGAGTACAGTTGTACTTAAAGAGGGTCTTGACTGTGATTTAAGAGTGTTTGAAAGGGATATTTTTGGTGCAGCCATGATGTACTTCACCGGGTCAAGGGATCTGAATATAGAACTCCGGAAAATAGCCATCTCTCAAAATATGAAACTCAGTGAATGGGGACTTTTTAAAGGGGACGAAATAATTGCTGGTAAAAGTGAAGAAGATGTTTTTAATTAATTAGGCCTGCAATACATTCCTCCTGAGATGAGAGAAAACAGGGTAGAAATAGAAGCTGCTCGTAACGATAAAATACCTGAATTAATTGGATATGATGATATTAAAGGAGATTTACAGGTTCATACTACTTGGAGTGATGGGAAAAATAATATTGGAGAAATGGTTTACGAGGCCCAAAAACTGAGATACCATTATATGGCCATTAATGATCACCTGGGAACCCTCAGAACTGCTGAGGGAATGAATGAATGAATGAATCTGATATTTTAAAACAGATTGCGGAAATTGATTCTATTAATGATGAGATGAAAGATTTCACTATATTAAAAGGCCTGGAAGCGAATATTGGCTCTGAAGGAAACTTGAATATTAGTGAAACTATTTTGGACGAGTTGGATGTGGTGGTGGCCAGTGTACACTCAGATTTAAGGCAGGATTTCTTTGAAATGACGGATAGAATGATTAGGGCCATGGAAAATCCCTATGTTAATATTATTTCTCACCCTACCGGCCGAAAAATTCAAGAACACCGAGAATATGATTTGAATTTGGATAAAATCATGGAAAGGCCAGTGCTACAGGAACTATTCTGGAAATTAATTCTCATCCCAACCGTCTGGATTTAAGAGATATTTACATAAAAAAGGCTATAGATATGGGATGTAAATTAGTTATTAATTCTGATGCTCATTCAAATGTTGAAATGAAAAACATGCAACTGGGAATATCCACTGCTCGGAGAGGATGGGCCAGAAAAGAGGATATTATCAATACCTTTGATTTAAAGGAACTTAATAAAATTTTAGGTAATTAATAGTGTTCAATTTTATTGTTAGCAATTATTATATTGTTAAAACTATTTTTTCATTATTCTATCTCTTAATACTGGTAAAGTAGTATGTAAAACAATTAAAATTACTAAAGGAACAAAAAACCAGACATGTAAATTAAATGACAGACCTTTATTAAGCAAGCCAAGGGTTATAAATTCCATGGTGCGGTGATAATTGATTCCCAGGCCACTAATAATCACTATTATTATTACAGCATAAAGAAGGTAGGCCGTATATTTTTTCAGTTTTTTGCAATCTTCTTTGTTTACTTGGGCCATATAACCATCTTTTTTCAATTCATAACCTTAATTAAAATCTTAATTATGAACCTTAACTAACATTAAAACTATAATTTAAGCAGAAAAACTTTCATTTAAATTACCAGTATTAGAATAACCTCTACTTTCCCAGTATCCAGTGTAGTTAGTGTTATTGGAAATTTCAATTTTAGTGATCCATTTAACCCATTTATATCCCCATTTACTCTCGGCCACTAATTGAAAGGGGAATCCTCGCTCAGGAGGAATGGTCACATTATTCATTTTATAGGCCATTAAAATATGGTTATTATTCATATAATCCAGAGGAAAAGAAGTTGAATAGCCATCAGTCGCATAAAATATAACTGTTTTGCCATCAGGAGTAGGCTTTGATTTATTTATAAGTTCACTAACCAGAATACCCCTCCATAATATGGTAACTGACCATCCTTCCACACAATTAAGAGTAACTACTTTTTGATAGTTTTTATGACTAATAATTTCTTTATAAGTATAATTTTGTGGATTTTGAACTCTTCCAGTTACTTGTAGTGTATAATTATTAATATTCACCTTTTGTGGGCCTTTAATAGAATTTTCATGAAATTCATTGATGGAGGAGAGTTTTTGGCCCTTGTAGTTTTTAATCTGGATGGAATCAAGGGTGGTGACATCTGGATTTAAAAAAGCATTTAATGTGAAGAATGATATTAATCCAATTAATAATAAAATAGAGATTAAAGCTGGTTTATACATAAATCCTCGCAATAATTTTAAATTATTTCATCTGTATCGATAAAATGTATTGAATATATTGTTATAGTATTATTCAATTTTAATAAATTTATAACTCTTAATAAATTTAGATTTTTCGATTTTTAATTTATTAATCATTTATTTTTAATAAATTCTTGATTTTATATGAAAATATAAATTGAGTATTATATTATTTTAGAATCTAAACACAAATTAAATAAGAATGTGGAGCATATAATCAAATATAGACTTTATTAATTGATTGGGAGTTGATTTCATGGTTACCAGTGAAGAAATTAGAAGAAAATTGGAAGAGAAAAAAAGAGCTAAAATGGAAGGTTCTACCCCTACTAGATCACCAGGCCAAGCTCCGACTTCTAAGTCGGTTGCCTCACAACCTAAATCTCCTGGTTCTGGTTTGCCACGACCAAAAGCACCTCCAGCCGCACCTCCAGTGAGAAAAGTTGAAGTGCCAGAACATGAAGCAGAACCGATGGTGGATGCTCCTGAAGTAGAATCAGAAGAGCCTTCTACTGTAGAAGAAGTAGTAAAACACTGCACTAATTGTGATGTGGATTATTCCAATGACACTAATTTCTGCCCAGATTGTGGATCTAAATTAGAAGATGTGGTTGAAGAAGTAGTGGAAGAAATTCCTGAAGAAGAAGTTTCCACAGAGGAAACCCCGGAAGAACCAGAAATGGAAGTAGTACGGCCAGAAGACATTCCTTTAAACACAGCCACATTTGCCGATGACATTGTGGTAGTAACCTCTAATTATGTGCCTGGATTCAAGGCCATAGAAACCTTAGGGTTTGTATATGGTCTAACTGTGCGAAGTCGAGGTGTAGGGGGCCAAATAGGAGCTGGAATAAGGTCCATGTTTGGTGGGGAAATAAAAGAATATGTTCATATGATGGAAGAAAGCCGTAACCAAGCCCTGGAGCGAATGATTGAACATGCCCGTAGTATGGGAGCCAATGCCATTATCAGTTCCCGATTTGATTCAGATCAGATTTCTGATATAATGCAAGAGATTTTGGCCTATGGTACGGCGGTTATTATTGAGGAAGAAGATTCTCAATAATTATTTTTTATTTTAAGAATTTTATTTTTAATAAATAATTTTTATAAAGAATATTTTTTTTTGAATATAAATTGAATAATTAAATAATTAATAAGATATTTTCAAGTAAATATTTTCAAGTTTTACATTAAATTGTACATGAAAACTATTTATATGTAATCTAACTTATTATATACATTAAAATGTTTATAATTACCATTAGGTGCCATTATGTTGGAAACATTACTGGAAATAGCTCTAGGAAAAAGGGCAGAAATACTGAGTAAACTAGATGAATTCTATGCTACTGGTCCGGATACCAGTAAATCATGGGTGGAATATTCATTCAGTGAAACTAAAAACGATACAACTCTCTCTGCAGGAGATGGAAGTATCAATAAAAAAAAGTTTCTAAGCTTTGTTTTTTATGCTATAAGTGCTGAAACGCTAATTTATAAAAATAAACTGGAAAAAATCGAGAACTCCACAGTGGATATCATGCCCCACCATGGATTTGTGGAAGATCGTCTAAGAAATTACATGAGTTTATATGAGCTAAAAAATGCTTTAAAATCATTTGATGATTATGAATTCGATTATTATTTATTTGACGGCTCCATAATGGGAAATCTGATAAGGCCTCTTCCTATGGACCGGGAACTCTCCACAAAAATTAAGGAAAACATAAAATCCAGCTATCTATCTGCTCTGGATGCTGAACTCCATCGAAAACAAGTGGAAATATCAGCATCTAAATTTGAGGATCATATATCTGAAAAATTTGCTAATAAAACAGAGGCCATGATATACTTAGAGACTCTGGAAAATCTACTAATCATAAGCAGATTACTTAAAAATGGCCGAAAAATTGTGGGCATATCCAAAACTTCTACCAGTAATGATTATTTTGGCTTGGATATTCCAGATATGGCATTATTTGATAGAAATCATCGCCAACAGGGTTATTCCCAGCCCATGTATCAAAAAGTTTCTAAAACCGTAAAACACGATTTTCCAGTGGAGAATAATTACTTTAGAAGCCTTAAATTCACGGTTTTTTATGCTCGATTAGAGGATAATAAAAATCTCCTGAAATTTGAGCTACCCTATAAGGCCACTGAAGAGGAAATAATTGAATTACTGAATATTATAAAATCAAATTGTACGGAAGGTTATCCTTATCTACTAAAAAAGGCCCATAATGACGTGGTTATAAAAAAAATAGACATGAGTCGACTTTTAAGGATGATGGGATTTATTGAAAAGGACGGGAGGGAAATGTTATGAGTAAAATCATTGGAAGGTGCATTGGGGAAACTTCTTTAGTTGAAGTCAGCTTTATATCCAAGGAAATGCCCCAGGTAGGAGAATACGTTTCCTTAAAATATGATAATAAAAATGTTTTAGGAATGATAGAATCGCTGGTAAGGGGCAGTGTATCCATTAATGATGAAATATTTGATCCTAAAACCATTGAAAAGATCAAAGAGATAGAAGGAGATGATCACTATATTCGGGGGTCAGTTCGCATATTAGGGGACATTTCAGACAACCTTAGAATTCCTCGCACTCCTGCTCCTCCTGGAACAGAAATTATTCCAGCCTCCCAGGATGATTTACAAAAAATATTCCAAAAAGAGAACAGCCTTTCTCTGGGAACTCTTATCAGTCAGGAAAATGTGGAAGTCAAGGTTGATTTGGAGAAAATGTTCTCCCGGCACATGGCTATACTGGCCATGACTGGGGCTGGAAAATCCAATACCGTGGCCATAGTAGTAGATGGTATGCTCCAATACAATGGATGTGTGGTAATTTTCGATATGCACTCGGAATATAATATTAATTTCAATAATGGCAAATCAAAAGTTATCAGTCCTGAAATAAATCCACTTTACATGTCATTTTCTGAAATTAAGCGTTTAGCCCGTATTAGTGAAAGTGCATTTATTCAAGAGCGTTACTTCTTTGAGGCCTATAAAATAGCCATGGCTGAAATGAGAAACGGTGATACACAGAACAAGGGATTTATAAGAAATATGAAAGAGGTTCTGGAAGCATGGGATAGTGGAAAAAAGGAATTCCGGGGACAAAACGTAGAGGGTGCTACTCAGATTGTTGATGTTATAAATAAAATAGGGGACCTGGAGCGAAGGTACAATTCCATTATCAACACCAATGCGGGAAACATTTTAAGCAAGCTGGAACTGGGTAAGGCCAATATAATTGACCTGGGATCAGTGGATGAATCAGCTGCAGAGGTTATTGTTAGTCATATTTTAAGAAATGCTCTTCAAAACAATAAAAAATGGTTAAAAATGGGTAATGATGGAGGAGATCTACCACTGGCTCATCCAGTTTTCTTTGTTCTGGAGGAAGCACATATTCTGGCCCCTAATAATCGTTCCACTAAATCAAAATTGTGGATTAGTAGAATTGCTCGTGAAGGACGTAAATTTGGACTTGGATTATGTCTGGTCTCTCAGAGCCCTAAATCTATTGACCCGGATTCGTTATCACAGGCCAATAACATGATTATTTTAAGACTAGTGGAACCTAAAGACCAGAGACATGTACAATCAGCCAGTGAAAGTTTAAGTGAAGATCTAGTAAAACAGTTACCTTCTTTGAACGTTGGTGAAGCAGTGGTTTTAGGGCTAATGACCAAGATTCCGGCGTTGGTTAAAATCCATGAACATAAAAATAAGGAATTTGGCCAGGATTTGGCAGTAATTGAGATGTGGAAAAAAACCACAGAAGATACTAAAAAGAAATATGAAGATGAGAAAGAGGATATCATGAATCTGGGAGGGGATTATTAGATGAAATTTGCACACTTAGCAGATACTCACCTTGGTTATAGGCAATACGGACTTTTTGAGCGGGAAATGGACTTTTACAACGTTTTTAACCATATCATTGATAAATTAATTGAAGAAAGACCAGATTTTGTTATCCACTCCGGTGATCTTTTTGAGTTTTCCCGACCACCTACCAATGCTCTTTTAAATGTTCAAAAAGGAATATTGGCCCTGAAAGATGCTGGAATTCCGGTTTATGCCATTGCTGGTAATCACGATATTATAATGCGTAAAAATGCCCTACCTCCCCATGTTCTCTTTAAAGAAATGGGTTTAAAGATCATCAGTCCTAAAAATCAGTTTTTCATAGAAAATGACATTTTTATTGGAGGAACTCCCTATGTTTCTAAACACCAGGCCACCTATCTCACCGAAAGTCTTAAAAACTTAGAATTAATGTCTAAAGACTACGATAAAAGGATATTGGTTTTGCATCAGGGTATTGACAAGTATTTGCCATTTGAATATGAATTAGAACTGGCTAATATTCCAGAATCATTTAATTACTATGCTATGGGTCATATCCATGCCCGAATAACAGATGATTTCGGCCAGGGAAAATTGGCTTATCCAGGTTCCACAGAGATATGGAAGATTGATGAGCTGGGAAATTACCAGAAAAATGGTAAAGGATTTTATATGGTGGATATGGGTGGGGATATTCCGGAAATAGAATCCATAAATATGGAAATGTCTCGAGAGTTTCTGAGAGAGAATATTGTTTTTCCTGAACTTGATGCAGAGATAGAAAAAATAAAAAATCACATTTCAACCCTTTCCAACAAGCCTTTACTGAGTTTAACTGTGGAAGGTGGTAATTTTAACCGATCTGAGGTTTATGACAAACTAAATCAAGTATTCTCAGATATATGTCTCAGTTTAAGACCAAATTTCAAATCACAATCATTAATTGACGCTGAAGAGATTTTAAAAGATGTTAGTGCACTTAATCCCCACAAATTAATCAGTGGACGATTAAAAGAATTTGAAAATCAAAAAATAACGGATCTTGCATTATCTCTATTTAATGAAATGTCTAATGGAAATACTGAAAACGCAGAAGAGATAAGCAAAAAATTCTATGAGGAGTTCTATGATAATTAATTCCCTGGCAATGAAAAACTTCAAATCCTATTCCAAAATGAACCTGGATTTCAACAGTGGAATATCTATTATAATTGGTCAAAATGGAGCAGGTAAATCAACCATACTGGAAGCGGTTAGTTTTGCTCTCTTTAAACAGTACTCTGGTAGGAGCCTTCAGCATTTAGTTAGATCTGAACAGACCAAAATGAAGGTTCAACTGGACTTTGTAGTAAATGGTAGAACTTACCGGGTGCTGCGTGAGCGTGGAAAAAGCACTTCTAAAGCAGAACTAAGGATAAAAGAAGGTGAGGCTTTCCATAGTCTGACCACAGGCGATAAACAGGTCAGCTATGAGATACAGAATTTGCTGGAGATGGATGGGGACTTGTTTTTAAATGCGGTTTATGTAAGGCAGGGAGAAATAGCAGACCTAATTGATAAAACTCAATCTGAAAAGAAACAACTAATTGGGAAATTATTAGGAATAGATTCTTTAGAGAAATCCTGGAAGAATATGCTGCCCCTTATAAAAGATTATGAAAGCAAGAAAGAACGATGCAAGGGTCGAATTGAAGGTATGGGTGAGTTGAAAAAGGACTTAGAAAAAGAAACAGAGAAAAAAACTCTTCTGGATGATAAGATTAAAAACACACAATCGAAAAAAGAGCAAATACTCATGGAATTGGAAGCCCTTAAAAGAGATAAAGATGAGATGGACACTCGTGAAATCCGATTCAAAGAAATCGATTCTCTGATTAAATTTAAAAGAGAATCTCTGGTGAAGGCCCACCAGAGTGAAAAAGAGCTTTTAGATGAACTGAAAAGTATTGGGGAAAAAGAAGAGAGAATAAAAAAAATTGAACCGGAACTTCCAAGAATAAACGATTTAGAATCTCTTAAGACATCAATATCTATTTTAAATACTTTAAATATCAAAAGAAAAGAAATTGAATCTCGTATAAACGACATCAACAAATTCCAGAACATATTATCTGAAAATGAACCATTTTTTGAAGAATACAATGATATTCAGAAGAAAATCAATGAAATTAATCTCCAAATGGAACCTTTCTCTGGAATAAAAGGGACCATGGTTCAATTAAAAATAAACCAAAATCAGATGCAAGAACAATCATCCAAAATTAAAAATGAAATTGGAGAAAGGTTCAATGAAGCTAATAATATATTGGAAACTGACTTTATTGAATGGGAAGCACTTTATAATCACTTAAATAAGTTCAAATCCGCTGTGGATATTAAACTGGAATCATTGACCCTGCAGATTAATGAGAAGAATAATGAAATTTCCAGTTTAGAAAGTCTAAATAAAAGTCTGGAAAAACCATTAAGTGAACTGAAAACTGTGGAAGGCCAGTGCCCGGTATGTAAATCAGATATTGATGAGCGCAAAAAGAATGAACTCTTGAAAAGCTACTTGACTGAAATAGAGACCAATTTAAAATCCATTAATAATATTCAATCTCTTTTAAAAGACCTCAATGCAGAAAGAACTGATCTAAATAATAAATATTCTCAGATTAATTCTATAAAAATTGACATTTTAAAAGAAAGGGTGGAATCTCTGGATAATACTTTTAATGAACTTCAAAAAATAGAATCACAAATGGAAGATTTGCAGGAAAAAGTTACCCATCTGGATGAGTTGGAAGCTAATTTTAACTCTAAAAAAGGCCGGCTTGAAGAAATTAAGGCCCATTATGAACATTATATCAAGGCCCAGGGAGCACTGGAATCATTTGGAAATCTGGAGGATGAAAATAATGCCTTCAAAGAACTTTTAGATCAAATATCATTTACAGAAGAGGAAATAAGCAACTCTACTACTAAATCAGGTCTCTCATCAGTGGATAATCAATTAATAGATTTAGAAATAACTCGCTTAAATAATCTCAACAATGAATACCAGCAGATAAAAGGAATAATCTCTAAAAAGGAATCCGCGTCTGAAAAACTTTATGGTGAAAGTGCTGAAGTTATTAAACTTACTGAAGAGCGAGAAAAGGCCCAGCAAGAACTGAATAACATAGGGCATGACGCAGAGATTCATGAAAACTTAATTAATTCTTTTAATAGTAAAAATATTGAATTTCAGGAAAATAATGGTCAGGAAAAAGAATACAGTGGCGAACTTAAAGGGGTTCTGGAGAATATTTCTCGGATTGAGGGTGAACTGGGATTATATGGTAAATACATGGCTGAACTTTCCTCTCTGGATGATTTCTTAAAACTATTAAACTTATTCCGAGATTTATATGGTAAAGATGGTATTCAAAAGGAATTAAGGAATATGTCGAGGCCTTTAATTGAACAAAATACTCGTGAATTCTTTGAAAAATTCAATTTTGAATATTCAGACATCACACTTGATGAAGATTACAACATAGATGTGTACGGGCCAGTGGGTAAGACCACACTGGACATGATAAGTGGCGGAGAACGAATAGCTGTTGCATTAGCATTAAGGTTAGGGATTACCAAGGCACTTTCTGGTGGGACTCTTGAGCTTATAATGTTGGATGAACCTACCATACATTTAGATACTTATCGTAGGTCGGAACTAATTGATATTTTAAAAAGAATGTCCATTATTCCACAAATGATAATTGTAACTCATGATGTGGATCTGGAAGAGGCCGCGGAAAATATCATTAAAGTGGAGAAAGTAGATGGAATTTCCAGGGTAATGGTGGAATAGTAAATAAGTCCATTCGGGGATAGTTATGATGTTGAAATTTACTCAACCTTAATTTCCATCATATTTTTTTTTATTTTTCAAAAATTTTTTTTAAAAAATTAAAAAAACACCATAAATTAAAAAATACATCTTAATAAAGCTTAATTAAAAATAAGTAGTTTAATGTTATATAAGATGTTTTTAATAGATATTTAAATCTATTTTTGTTGGTTAATACCTTAAACTTCCTTCTTTGCAATGGCCATACTTTAACTATTTTAGAATAAGCTCTAATTAAGGTTATTATAGTAAATTATATATCATTTAATGTTCTACTCTTCAAAATAGGCAACTATATCTCTTATCCACATTGAGCTATATCAATCTCTTTTAAGAGGGTTTTAAATCCTATAAAAGCCTCCAAAATAACCTATTTTTAATTTTCTGACCAAAGCCTTTATAAGTGATGCTGACTAAAGTTCATTTTTCCAAGATGGGTCTTATGAGTTCAAGACACTTGGAAATGGAGGCGATAAAATTACGCGAAACAAAGTTTTTGCCGTGCTTTTTGCACTAAGTATAGTTGCAGGAATATTACCTGTATCCTTTGCAGACAATAATCAAGAAAAGAATAAATTTAAATTAAATGAATCTAATACTCACGTTAAAGTTGACAAGGCCGTAGAAGTAAATGGGGCCTATAAATATAAGAAGTACAAAAAGTACTCTTATAAGAAATCATCCAGTGGATATCGTTACAGCAAAATTGGAGACTGCTGGGCCATGAGTAAATACCTTTACAAGAAATTAACTAAAAAAGGTACTAAAGCTCGAATTGTGCAGTACAAAACCAAAATGTCATCCAGGCACCGGTCCGTTCAATTATATAAAAAAGGGAAATGGGTAGACTATAATTACAAGGCCCATGGTATTAATAAAATATATAATGCCACTTCCAGTAAGCCAGGTCTATGTGTGATTGCCAGTTCTAAAGTATGAATTCATACTTTTTAAAGAGAAAGTAAATTATATTCTTTCTCTATTTATTATTTATTTTTAAATGAGTTATTTATAGAATTAAAACGATTCGTTATTTTATTTTTACTTATATTTTAACAAGGTTCTATTTTATTCCAATTCATGAAACTAAAATATTTATTATTAAGAATTAAATGGTTATAGATTTTTTTAGTGATTTATTTTTAAGTTAACCACTTGTGAGTTTTTTTAAATTTTTTGCTTTGATTTTTAAGCATTTAAAGACAATATATTTTTTAATAAGTCCCTATGGGCATTATTGTAATCATGTAGTAATATATATTAACTTACAACTCAAAAATAAGCTATAAGTTTAATTTGGAACGAATACATTTTTAATAATT
>JAHFBZ010000136.1 GCA_023249725.1 Methanobacteriaceae archaeon | reverse complement strand
ATAACTCTTTCCGGCCTTAAATTTTTAGCCAGATAATTTATGATTTGGTCCCCAGAAACCACAGCTATTTTAATAGTTTCTTCTAAATCAGAAACTACATCTCCGTATATAACTGGAACAAAACCATTTTCAAGATATTTTTTTATTATATTTAAATCTGCTAGTTCAATTCTTTTATTTCTAGTAATTATAAATGAAGAAGGTTGTATAGACACTACAGAAATCCCTTCATCAATGAGAGCATCACATACCATACTATTTAATTTTTTAACCCATTTTTGAGTTAAAGAGAATCCAATTTTCTTTTTTTCAAATTCTGCTTCACTGGAAATTGTATTTCCAATCTGATATTCACTGGCAAATGGATGTCCAAAGGACCCCGCACCATGAACAATAATTAATCCATTAGAATCATTGGTATTAAGATGATTTAAAGCATTTTTAATTTCTGTAGATATTCTTTTCAGATTTTTATTATTTATAGTAGGCGTTTTAGCACCTTTTTCAGTAATTATGCTTCCACCAAGCTTTAAAATCATCATAATTTGCACCTTAAGTATGTATAAACTATAATTGTTTTAATGGACATTATATTTAGATATTACAATATTATTAATAAAATATTAGATATTTATTCAAATATTTCATGCTATTAACTATTTCAGCATAATCCAATTCTAAATATTCCTATATTACATTCTATTAACTATTTCAACATATAATCAAATTAAACGTCTTAGTTTAATTATTTATGGATTATTATGCCTTCTTTTGAAAAATCAGCTTTTATAGCATTTTCCTTTTTTCTAAGTTCCGCAAGAACATGGTTTCCATCACCAGTACACAAAGCAATCATACTACCTCCACCACCAGCTCCTGTAATTTTGGATCCTATAGCTCCAGCTTTACGAGCAATATAAACCATATCTGAGAGTTCAAGAGTATTTACTCCTATAGCATCAAGAAGACCGTGATTAATGTTCATTAGTTCCCCTAATGCTTCCATGTTCTCATTACTTAATTGATTCAGGTTAAGTAAAGATTTTGCTTCATTGGTAATCTTTCCTATAGAATCAATAACCAGATCCATAATTTTTGGATTTGAATCTCTTCTTTTTATTACACCAGCAACCATTTCACCGGTGTTGCCTCTGCTGGAAGTATAGCCAATCACTATGGAATCTTCTAAATCTGATTTCAAAGAAATAACTTCAGAATTTTCAGATAGATAAATTATGCCACCAAAGGCACTAATTGTAGTATCAAGAGGACTGGCTGATCCTTGAACTTTAATTTCAATTTCATGAGCCATTTTAGCAATTTTGGAAACAAAAATATCTCTTTTATGATAATTCTCCAGAGCAGCTAGAGTGGCCACCGCAACTGCAGCTGAGGATCCTAGTCCTGCACCAATAGGCATTTCCATATCCAATATTATATCAATAGGAGATCCATCGTGACGTTTTAGAACAGCCTCAAGAACATAATTAACAATGCCCGAATGGCCTTTAATTAACTTTATATTCCCCTCAATCAAGTCAAGTTCTGCTTTTAGATTTAAAATAGGGGATTCAAAAGTAGTAATATTAGTATTATTAATATTTCCTTTTTTTATGGTTATTGTGGCTCTTTTATCAACTGCGAAAGCAATAGCTGGTTTACCAAAAACAACAGCATGCTCTCCAAAAAGAATGGCCTTTCCAGGTGCAGAAGCTACAGATTGCATATAATACCTATATAGATCTAGCTAAGTAAAAAATTGTATCAGATTGCTTAAAAAGATTAATAATTGAATTAATGACTACTTAAAAACAGCTGAAGCATATCCCACTACAGACGAAAAATCACCAGTGATATCACCACTAGTAGCATATTTCAATAGTTTTCCATGAGAGGCATTTAACTTCTTGGAAACTAAAATTGTGGTTGCTACGGGGCCATAGCCACACATAGTAACATTAAGTTTAGAAATTCTATCCATCATCTGTTTTTCGTCCATTTTTTCAATGGATTCCAAAACATAATGGTCATTTCTAGAAGCTACTTCCTGCGTTTCATAATGCGTAAAATCCGTGCTGGCAATGATAACTACATCTTTTTCAAGTTTCTGTATTGCATTTATTAAAACCCTAGCAATTTCATGGGAAGTTTCCAAATCCTGCATCCATATAGATATGGGCACTATTTTAAATTCCTTTTGGAAATATTGTAAAAAAGGAATATGAACTTCACAGCTGTGTTCTTGAGAGTGTGCGGTTAAATCATAATCTAAAATACGAGAATCTTTCAATAATTCACTGGCAAATTCCGTATCTATTTCAACGTCACCTAAGGGAGTACTCCAAACTCCTTGCTTTGCAACAGAAGCCCCATAACCAATTCCAGTATGGTTAGGACATAATATAATAAAAGTTTCTGGAAAACCGTCTTTTACAATCTCAGAATAAGAATGAGCAGCAACAGGTCCAGAATAAATAAATCCTGCATGGGGTGCAACAACACCTTTAATTTCGCGATTATTACCCTCTTCAGGAATTTGTCCAGGACCTAAACTATGTTTAAAACACCATTCAATTCTCTTTTTTAGAGATTCTGAATCATCTTCATAGAAAATTCCTGCCACTGCAGGTTTCCTTATCATGAAATCACTGCCGATTTTAATCTTTTTATATATTTTAATGTTTAATAATCTTTAATAAACCAATTCAATAATTAAATAACAATATATTCGATTATTGAATTTTAA
>JAHFBZ010000083.1:8626-10249 GCA_023249725.1 Methanobacteriaceae archaeon | reverse complement strand
AAATCAATTATAATAAAAATAAAACTGTATTTTAACAAGCACAAAACAAACAGCCCCAAAAACAAAGAAAATAAGAAATAAAAAAACTTAAAATTTCACCAAAAATCGAGAGGGCTAAAATGTTCTATTGTAAAAAATATGTCCTATTTAGTATATTAAAATAATGAATACATCCCAAATTTCCTAAAAAAATTAATAATGATTTTACATTTCATCCAGATTTCAATAATCCAATTATATAAATATATAAATTATTTAGATTCACTGAGAGAATTGGTTTAAAAAAAAAAATTCTAAAAATATGGATTCGGATTATTTATAATTCCTAAATATATGCCTTATTTAATAAATACGGATTGTCACTGTAGTTTCAATGGTTTTATAAAGAGTGAAATTATGAAGCTTATTAAGAATATGATAGATACAAAAACAAATGCAGTTTTCATTGCACTCCTGACTGTTTTGTTAATAATTGTATATAATAGTGTGTTATTATTCCCTTGTAAGACTTCATAGGTTGTTGTATTCTTTTTTTCTTGATATATGTCAAATTTTTGATTGATTTCACTTTTAGTAAATTGGCCGGGATAAACCTGATCATAAGCTGAATATAATCCATACATTGTTCCTAGTATGAGTATAATCCCTATAACTGCAGTTCCCATAGCTGAACCAAGATTTGAACTTGTGGACATAATACCCGTGGCATCAGCTTGCTTATCTGCGCTCGCAGAAGATAATATTACATTGGCAGTTAATGGTAGTGCTAGGCCCAAACCCATCCCCAGAAATAATGTTCCAGGAATAATATTATAAACATGAGTATCTAAGTCGAACTGAGAACTGAGATAATAACTGGATAATAAGGCTATTAAAAATCCTATGGAAATGAGATGGTGGGGTGCAATTCGATTTGATATTTTGGAGGAGGCTAAAGAAAAGATCAAAACCCCAATAGTTAATGGTAAAATAGCAAGGCCCGTTGTAAATGCATCGGCTCCAGTCTCCTGCTGGAAAAAAACAGGTAATATAAAAACCGCTCCTGCAAGGGCCAGATTTAGTACCAATCTGCAAAGTGTTCCCAGGGCAAAATTTCTATTTTTAAATAATCTGATATCCGTAAGAGGCATTTCATCCCTATTTATAACTCTTTTTTCTCTGAAATAGAATAATATTAATAGTAATATTCCTATTCCAATTATAACTGCAGGTACTTCCAAGTTTTCAATAGAATTTATACTCAAAATTCCAATGACAAATATTAGAATTCCTAATGAAGATAACAGCACTCCCCATTTGTCTAACTCTGAAAATTTCATTGATGGCGGGAAGTATTTCAGTTTTCGGGATAATAAAAGAATAATTATTATAATAACCAGCTCAAGTCCAAATCCCCATCTCCAGCTAAAGAAAGTAGTTAAAAATCCCCCTACAAGTGGGCCAAGACCCGCACCGGCAGTAGCTAATGATGTCCTTATTCCCAGTGCAAATTCACGATTCTTTCCACTATAAAGTCCAACGATGATGGAAGCAGTAGCAGGTGTCATGAGAGCTGCTCCCATACCTTCTAAGATAGACCACCCAATTAATAACATGGTGGAATTAACACTCAAAGCAGCAATT
>JAHFBZ010000083.1:0-8616 GCA_023249725.1 Methanobacteriaceae archaeon | reverse complement strand
CCAAAAATAACCGCACCAAGTATGTATGTTTCTCTTCTGCCCACCAAATCCTGCATCTTACCTCCCAGGAGCATTAAAGAAGCCATGGTAAGGGCATAAACACTAATAATTATCTGTATGGTCGGTATGGTGGTGTTCAAGTCTACCACCAGATTGCCAATAGATACATTCATAAATGTAGAATCAAGTGCAATAATAAATGAAGATAATGAAACAATTATAATAGCTGTCCAGCCTATTTCAGAAGGATTAGAATTATTGTCCAATAAAATTTCTCCAGATATTAATTCTTGTGATACAATAAGTAAATTTTTTTAAAAAAGGATAGAATATTGGTTAAATCTATATACTAAAATGTAATTTATTTATTAAAGATACATCCCTAAAATAAAAAAAATTATTTAATATTAGTGAGTGCTTGTGACTCTAATTTTTTAATATCCCCCTCTGCAGTATATTGATAAAGATTTGCATAAGCTGGAGTCGAATTTTCACTTTTGGGAGGTATAACGACCACAAAGGTCATAGTACATTTATTTTTATCAATCCAGGTACCTGAATTTACATAGACTTGTTTTTCTCCTTTTTCATTGAAAGAAGTTATGACCCGTGCTTCATGAGAATGACCAAATATAACAATTCTCTTATAGGAATCAGGATTTTTGAAGAATTGGACGCCTGATTGATTATCAAGATGACTGGCAAAAGCTCCCTTCAGGACTGCTTCATCAGTGGGAATTTTAACTGGAACTAAATTGTTACTTTGTCTTTCATCCCAGCCTTCAATAATCCCGTTATATAAATTAACATCAATATGATCATCCTCTGAGTTTTGGTAGGGCAAAAGATCAGCTATAGCATAACAGTCATTGAATCCATCGATACCAGTATTTATGGCCTTTTTATCAAGCCCTTCTTCTACCGGGAAATCAGAGATAAGGCCTTTCCAAACATTCCAATAGAGGAAATAAAGAAATTGGGCTTCACCCAGATCATTTTTTTGAACCGGCGGGAAATTAATATCTAGTTTAGGGCGGCCTTGAACCACTGAACTGGTGGCCATTCGAGTAAAGAAGTATCCTGGAGGTAATATGGTATCTGTTTGAGTTAAAGTCTGGTTGGAATAATCAGGGGCACAATAAAAGTTATATCGATGTCCGTGTTCAATGACCAGTTCTGGGAAATCTGAAGGAGTATATACTCCCAAACCCCTCACGTCACGAGTTTCAGATATTCCGGGCATTATACTTTGAATATCCTCAGAATCTATTAATAAATCATGATTTCCAGGCACATAGGTAACTTTTACTTGGCCTTCTTTTATTATATGGTTAAATGCATCAAAAACTGGTTTATTGTTAGAAGCTACGGCTTTGGTAAAGTCTAACTGGGTTTTTCCATTGAATGTATCTAAATGCATGGGGATGAACCATTCATCAATCAAATCGCCAGCTATCACCAGTTCTTTTACATTGGGAGATGCCCTAATATGTTCTAAAAAATTTACCAGAGCATCACAGTTACTGGTTAGTTCAGCATAAGCATCATTGGCCCCTAAATGGAGATCACTGATACATACTATCAATGTCCTTTGATTATCTAAATCAGAAATACCTTCTGATGACAGATTAAATGAATAATCCACCGCAAAATAAATAGCAAATTCTTGTTTTAGAGATGATCCACTTACCGATTTTACTTTGTCTGTAATAGAAAGTTTATATTCTTCACCTTCTGAAATGGCCTCAGATTTATTGATATGAATAATGGATGGTGAATTCTCATCAAAATCTATTACCTCACCCATATCTTCTTCTTTCCCATCAGATTTAACTTTGTAAAGTTTTATTCCATCTTTAACACTACTCATATCTAAATCTTCACTGAATATTAATTCTATACGTTCTGCAGAATCAATAACAGATGGATCTTCAACTTTATAACTGGATGGAATGTTCGTTTTAACATTTAATGATTTAACAGTTTTTTTAGAATCCAAAAGAATAAACCCCATTTTTTTTATAATAGTTAATGTGTTAGAGCTTAGATAATTAATTTTCTAAAATATTTGCTCCTCAAAAAATCTCATCATATCTAAATATAATAGGAACTTAAATTAAAACATAAAGAGTACTTCTACTATTCCTTTTCTCCCAGTTATTCTAATATTGAATTATTCAGCAAATCTAATTTATTACTTAATTAAATTTCTACCTTCTGAAAAAGCTTTTCCAAGACGCTTACCAATTCCATAATATTCTCTAGATGAAGGATCATACAAAAATGGCCTGATTTGTTCTATATCTGGGTTTCCATCTTTCATTAGATTTTCATCAACTTTTACATCAATTATTTCACCTGTAAAATGAGTATGTAATCCTAATTCAGTTATATTAACTAATTTACACTCTAAAACAAATGGAAATTCTTCAATATAAGGGGCATCAACTACTTCACTTTTTACCGGTGTTAAACCGGTAACCTCAAATTTATCTTCATTTCTTCCAGAAGCAATTCCAAAATAATCTGCTTCTTTAATATGATTTTCCGAGGGAATATTTACCGTAAAAGCTTTTTTATTCATAAGATTTCCGTGAGTATAAGTTGCTTCTCTTAGAGAAATTGAAACACACGGTGGACTAGAGCAGGATATTCCGCCCCAGGCCGCATTCATAGCATTTGGTTTTCCATCTTTATTATAAGTTCCAATTATGAATACAGGAGTTGGATATACAATTGTTTTTGCACCAATAGATTTTTTCATATTATCACCAATGATCTTGACTTCATTTACTTCCTTTTCTATTTCTATTATATTATGTCATTGTTATGACGACATTTCCCTTCTTGTGTCCTTTTTCAACATATCTGTGAGCTTCAGCAATCTTTTCCAACGTATAGCATCTATCTATGACCGTTTTTATCTTTCCATTTTTGATTAGCTCTTTGAGAAATATTAAATCTTCCCTCTTGGGACTTGCTGCCCCCATTATCACTTTTTTGCTGCTTCTGGTGGAATTCAATGGCCCTCGAGCCATCTGCAACAGCCCAGGGTTAGCTAAAATATAGAGTCCATTTTCCTTCAGCGATCTTAAACTATTTGAAAACGAACTCTGGCATATTATATCAAAAATAACATCATAAGTATGGCCTTTTTTTGTAAAATCGTCTTTAGTGTAGTCAATGACATGTTCTGCACCAATCGAACTCACCATGTCCAGATTACTGGTGCTACACACACCAGTAACTTCGGCCCCTAAGTATTTGGCAATTTGTACTGCAAAAGTACCTATACTACCAGAAGCTCCATTAATCAGAACCTTTTGTCCACTCTGGATATTTCCTTTTCTAATAAAATGCAGTGCATCAAGGCCTCCAAAAGGAACTGTAGCAGCTTCTTCATAGCTCATATTGGATGGTTTGGATGTTAGCACATCATCTTCAGACAGACATATATACTCCGCATGAGCACCAAACCCAAACCCAGTACGTCCAAAAACTTGGTCACCTTTTCTAAAACGTTCTACATTTTTGCCTACGGATTCAATTTCTCCAGCTAGCTCTTGGCCTAGTATTTTGTTTCTTGGTCCTCTGATACCAAACCCTATTCTCGCAGGAAGCCACAACCAGCCAGGCATTTTGAAACTTCGAATTTCGCAGTCTCCGGCAGTTACTGATGATGCGAGTATCCTTATCAATAATTCGTTGTCTTTGGGGGTAGGTTTTTCTACTTCTTCCAGCTGAAGAACATCCGGTGATCCGTATTTTGTACATAAAACTGCTTTCATTTGCCTACTCCCCTTTTTAATTGAAAAATTATCAATATCTGTAATTTCATCATAAGGCCAACCCCATATGCCATCGGGTAATCATCATATTCAAATTAATCAGCAACCTAATCAGCAACCTAATCAGCAACCTAATTCTAACAGTTTTAGGGATATTAGGGAACTGTTTGGTATTTCTAATATAGCATATAATGAGAACCAGGAATAAAAGATAATAACCATTACTATGTATTTTAATAAACAATTAATTTAAGATTTTGGTTATTATGGTGAATTTAAGAAGATAAGAAATAATTGAATATAATTCCTTTAAAATATGTAGAATAAACTTTAAATAAAATATAAAAAAATAATAAATTAGCTCAAATGGCTAAATTAAACTTCAATCGTCTTTTTATATATGGCACCAGACTCGTCGCTGCCTGAGAATACACTGTCAAAGATTAAAACATCAACTTTGGCCGGGTTTTCCTCACCAGAGATATAACCATTACCAGTAACTTTCAGGGTTTGGCCAGCTGAAACATCATTGATATTCCATACTAACGAATTTTTTTCAATTACAGCTCCAGTGAAATCATACCAGATTAAAACCATCTCTAGATAGCTATAATCTTTATCAGGAGTTATGGTAGCTTTTATATCATATGAACCATATCCCTGAGATACAACTTTCACATTGGTCACATTTAAAGAAGTTTCTGATGCGGATTCAGCATCAGATGTTCCATTACTGGAACTACTTGTACCACTATCGGTACATCCACTAATGGCCACAATTCCCATTATTAAAAGGACAACCAGCCCTATAACTAATTTATTTTTCATATATTTTCCTCCAATATTAGATTATTTTCTTAAAAAAGCCATTAATCCGGCAATACCTAAAAATATAGTTCCCATTACTCCAAACAATGAAATACTGACCAGTAACCAGACGGCACTGATAATTAAAATGATTCCACCAATTTTTGGATTCCGGGTAACATATATGGAACCTATAATTCCCATAATAGAGGCCAGAATTGCACTGATTCCCAATAATACCACATCAATTGAGGCCAAACTGCCAAAGAGGACAGCAAAGACCCCACCTAATAATCCGAATATTCCCCCGATAATTCCCAGTACCAGTTCCATTGTTCTAGAAGTTTCTTTTACATTATCTGTCAAACTATCACTCCGTCAATATTTAACATATACATTACAGTTAGTTAATAGATTATTATATTTACTATTTAACTGTTAGCATTAAATTAAAATAAAAAGGTTTAAATATTGACATTCTAGGAGTAATATGGAAATAAATATGTTTGATATTAAGTAAGTTAGAAATAATTGGAAAATAAAAAATAGAAATGATTTTTATTTAAGGCCAGTGTTAGTTAATTATCAATTATTATTCTTTTCTAATCTTTTAAAGCCGAAATAAATAAGAACTGAACAGATAATTAATCCTACAATGGCCGGGATAATAATTGACATTCCGGCCTGCCCACCAAAGGCCACACTCCATATTATTTTTAACACAGCCATGAGCACAATAACAGATATTCCAAATAGTAAATTTCGTTTCCAAAAAGCTGCTCCAAGGGCTATGAATGAAATAGGTACCAGGAGACTAAATACGATTTTAGCCAGTCCCCAGTCTCCAGTCAAGTAATCTTTTTCCACCTGCAGAAACTGCAAGGACTGTTGGCTTACTACTTCAGGTGTGGGAAAGTAGAACATACTGGTAAACAAGAAGAAGATGGTGGCTGATATACCGGCCCAGGTTCTTTTATAGGCAAAATAACAGAAAGGAATCAAAAATAGTGGCCTAATATACCAGCTTAAAATATTCTGATGACGTTCAAATGCCCAGGTAAAGAAATTAGAGTTAAAAACCATTAAAAACAGAAATATCATGGTAAAAAATGCAAAAATCAGGGCAATTTCTTTATCATATTCTTTTAGCTTTAGATTAATCATTTTATCGCCACTATCTTTAATATTATTTTATTCTAAATATTTAAATTCAAATTAAAATATTTTTAAAGAGTTTAGTATAAACTCAAAGTGAATATAACCTAATTTAGAAACTAAAATTATTAATCTTTTGCATAAACTCAATTAAAAATGAATATAAACATTATTTAGAATTAATTATTTTATTTTAAAAAAAAGTAAATTAAAACTCAAAAATTAAAAAAATAAATAGTTGTAGAATTATAAACCTGCTCTTTCCACAATTACGTCGGCCACATCTTTAGCGGATTTAAATGGGAAATCTTCTGCAGTTAGTACTTTACCGGCATCACCAGCTTTAAGTTCAAAATCTCCTGATTTGCAAGTGGTTTCTGCTCCGTCGGGAAATGCTCCCAGAAGTGCTTCAGGTGTTGCTATCGGGAAATCTGCTCCGGCTAAGGCCCCAACAATTTGTGCATGTATTTCTTCTTTAACTGCCATTTTTTCATCTCCTTAAATAATTTAACTTACACTATAACTATAGTTAAATAGAAATATATACTAAACCGTCATTAAAATATACTAAGTATATTTCAATGCACAAACATGACCTTAAAGGTTAAGATAGAAACCTTTATCAGTTATTTTAATCAGATTAAATGATATGGAAAATGTGAATGAAATGAATAATCCGCAAATTTACGACAGTAAGGCCAAATTAGAGGCCATACACCAGGATATTAAACGTTTGATGGAAAGATCCAATCAAGAATATCTGGATTTAATGTTAGCTAATTTTAAAAAGGATTTTATCAATTCACTCACATCTTATGTGGCCGATGATATAGAAAACGGCCTGGAAAGAGGTATGGTGGATCCCTGTGAAATGAGACCAACCTGCAAATCAAGATTTACTGAGTTCTTGAACAACAATAAAGATATCATAAGACAAGATTCTGTTTCCAAAGAAACTATAGACGAAAAAAAGGCCGAATTAGGCGAAATAAGAAAAAGTGCACCCTTTGATAAGTGTGATGTTTGTTTTTCTGAGGTTAACACACTTTTTGACAAACAATTAAAACTTATTAGCTCACGTCAGATATACCAGGCAAATGAAGAAGAAAAACCAGATATTTCCACTATTCCCGAAGAAATCATGGTTAAAAGCGTGCTGGAACCTTTATCCAGTAAACAGAGACTGCAGATACTCAAATCTATGGCCTCGGAGACAAAAACATTCTCAGCCCTCTCTGAGCTAACGGGCCTCCGTGGAGGTAATTTACTCTTCCATATACAAAAGCTACTGGAAAGTGAACTTATCCTGCAGCGACATGAACGAGGAGATTACATGATCACTAATAAAGGATTTAATTTATTAATAATGCTCGCTGATTTTTATAAATTCCTGGAAAAAGAATAATTTAACCTATATTACCAATACTGTTTTTTGGATAAAATTGTCTAATACTTAATAGAATGATGTGTTTATTAAAAAATAAATAAAGAATCAAAAATTATTCTGGAGTGGATCTGCGATGGCCCTTAACAGGAATCGTTTTATTTTTTCCACCAGGTTTAGCTCGTTTGTGAGAATCTACACTTACAATCTTTTTGCCTTTACCCGTTTTAGCTATAATAATCACCTCCATTTAGATTTAAAATATTTTCAATTAATTATTATGAGTTAATAATATATATGGTTTAAGTGAGAGCTTTTGAAAAGTAATAATAAAACTAAAAAGTTGGTTTGATGCATGTTGAAGTTGTTAAATACGCCGATTTAATTAATATAAAGATAGAACTTCCAGTATTTTTAGAATATTTGTTTGCACTGATTCCATTTTTATTTATAAGACAAAAAAAAGTTCGACACAATAGAATAAAACATAATTGGGCAATATAAACGTTTCAGGAAAGATGTATTAATTATTCATAAATATAAATGTATTAAATGTGGGGCTAAATTTGGAGAAAAAAGATTAACTGTTCATCATTTGTTTTCACCTATTCATAAACACATTAGTATAGCATTAGAACCAGATTTCAGTGTTTGTTGCTATATTGACTGTCATAAAAAATTTCATAATTTCTTTGGTTATATAGATAACACACCAGAACAATTTTATAAATTCATGAAAATGAAATTTGCTTGATATTAATTACATAATCTGGAAAAGATTATTTTAATACTATAATTCCAATTTAAAAGAATGATTCCAATGTTTTTTTATAAAAATAATTTTTATATGCCAATTTATCTTTTGAAGGTACTGCTAAGAATAAAACCTTTCTAGGCCTTGTTATTCCAACATATAAATTCCTTAATTCTTCATATTCTGTAATTTTTTCATTATTATTTAATAAATTTTTATAAGATTTGGAAGTACCTCTTTGTTTTAGTATTAACATGACAGCATCAAACGTTTCACCTTTTACTTTATGAATCGTACTCAAACGACAATTATAATTATAATTATTTTCGTGACTTTTTAAATTAAATATTTCATCAAAAGTAAAATTTCGAAAATTTTCATTAATTTCCAAATCTAAATCTTTTAGATTATTTGGAATATTAGCTTTAAAACAATTTTTTTTGAATTTATCTATCCATTCACCGATGGATATGTTTGTTTTAGGCATTAATTGGATTAAATTAAAAATTTCATTTTTAAAATCAAAATAACCTTTTTCATTAATAATTTCCGATAATTTAATATCACAATAAATAGGATTTTTTCCTAGACTAACATACGTTTTTTCAAGCAACTTAAACGATTCTTTAAACATAGAATTATCATACAAGTACTTTGAGTAAGCTAATTCTTCAGCATAGTTTTTTTGATGCCACATAACAGATATATCATTAATAAAACTATGCTGA
>JAHFBZ010000014.1 GCA_023249725.1 Methanobacteriaceae archaeon | reverse complement strand
TAATATATCTACTCTCACCTAATACTTATATTTAACTAGGCTAATTTTGAATTAGACTCCATTAAAATCCAGAAAATAATATTTTCAAATATTTTTTTCAAAAGTTCCAACACCCCCTAAACTTTACAACCCCCTTATAATACTTTAAATTCTTTAAAAAAATTTCCAAAATTTTATCTTTTGGGTGAATTCTAATTTTCAAAAACACATTTTTTATATGTTTCCTTTTTAATATAAAAATCATGGAAAAGTATATCAGCCATCTCCTTGTCCATCCTAACAAGGTTGAGGCCCGTCTTTATCAACAATTGCTAGCTGCAGATGTTTTAAAAAAAGGAAATACTATGATAGTGGCCCCCACGGCCCTAGGGAAAACTATTGTGGCTGCTTTAGTGGCCGCGGATAGGCTGGAAAAGATCCCTAACTCCAAAGTACTGGTAGTGGCCCCTAGTAAACCACTGGTAGTCCAGCATGAGGAAAGCTTCCGGGAGTTCTTAACTGTTAGTTCCACATCTATTACGGGAGCCATAAAACCAGAAGAAAGGGCAAAAAGGTGGGATGAATCTCAAATAATCTGTGCAACACCACAAACAGTAGAATCAGACCTTATTAATAATCGATACTCCTTAAAAGATGTTTCTTTAATGGTATTTGATGAATGCCACCGGGGTGTGGGATCATATGCATATGTATACCTTGCCTCTCGCTATTTTCAAGCAGCCCAAGCTCCACTGATTTTAGGTTTAACCGCGTCTCCTGGTTCTGATAAAGATAAAATAAAATGTGTTTGTGAAAATCTCTTCATTCAGGAAGTAATTATTAAAAATGAAGAAGATCCTGATGTATCACCTTACTTCAATCCCATTGAAGTGGAATGGGTAAGTGTGGAAATGGGAGAAGAACAAAAAAGGATAAAAGAACATTTAAATAAGGCCCTTAAACAGCGTTTAAAATTACTCAAGAGTATTGAAGTACTGCCTACCATTTCCGTAGGCAAAAAAGATCTATTAATGGCCCGTGGAAAAGTTCAAAACCGTATTGGTCGCAGTACTACTCCACCCAAAGAGTGTTTCCGGGCTATTTCATTGATTGCTGCCTCCATAAATGTGCAACATGCACTAGAACTTTTGGAAACCCAGGGAATTAGTACATTACAGCATTATTTCATCAGGCTGGGGAAAAAGAATACTAAAGCCGCCAAAGGATTACTTGTGGATGCAGATTTTGCTCCGGCCATGATTCTCACCAAAAAAGCATATGAAATGGGAGTAGAACACCCTAAATTAAATAAGCTTATAAAAATTCTTCAAAAGGAACTAAAAAATAAATCAAAGGTAATTGTATTTACCCAATATCGTGATACATTAGAACAGATTTACCAATGTTGCGAAAAAGAAAATATTAATGCTGTTAAATTCTTTGGGCAGGGAAAAAGTAATGGTGAGAAGGGTCTTACCCAAAAAGAGCAAAAACAAATTATTAAATCTTTTAGAATGGGCACCTATGATGTTTTACTATCAACCAGTGTGGCCGAAGAAGGTATTGACATACCGGCAGTAGATCTAGTGGTGCTTTATGAACCTGTTCCTTCAGAAATTAGAATGATACAGCGAAGGGGACGTACTGGGAGGAAAAATACTGGTAAAATGAAAGTTCTTATTACCAAAGGGACTAGGGACGAAGGATATTACTGGTCAAGTATTCATAAAGAGAAAAAAATGAAGGAACAATTAGGAGATGCTTCAGCTTTAAGCAATCTAAAAATAAAACCTTTCCCTGAAAATTCTGCTTCATTGAATTCATTGCAAACTGACGAAAATGATAATACTAAAAATAATTCTAAGATCGTGAATTTAGAACTAGAAAAAACTGAAGCCTTAAATAATGATGGAAATATTGAGGATGTTCCTCCTAAAATACCTTTAAAATCCACTCAATCTCTTAAGCCATTAATATATGCTGATTCTAGAGAAGGAAATTCACATGTTTTAAGAGAATTGATAAAATTAGGGGTGGATATTGAAATTAAAACTATGGCTGTGGCAGATTATCAAATAACAGATGAGGTAGGAATAGAGAGAAAAACTGCCTCCGATTTTATAAGTTCTATTGCAGATAAAAGATTATATAAACAGGCAAAAGAGATGGTGGGAGAATTTAAAAAGCCTGTACTCATATTAGAAGGGGATAACCTTTATTCGGGATTTATGAATCCCAATGCTATTCGGGGAGCTTTATCGGCTATAGCTATTGATTTTGGAATACCAATAATTCCCACTCGTTCACCAGATGATACTGCTGCTATGCTAAGGCGTATTGCTATTCGGGAGCAGGGCCAGAACAGACCACCAGTTCAAGTACGAACAGAAAAAAAACCATTAACATTTTTAGAACAACAACTTTTTATTGTGGAATCCTTACCTAATGTAGGGCCAGTTAATGCCCGTAAACTTCTTGAAGAATTTGGCTCTATCAAAAAAATAATCAATGCCACTGAAGATGATCTTCAGAAAGTAGATGGAATTGGGAAAAAAATTGCAAAAACCATTAAAAAAGTTGTTGAGGGAGAGCTAAAAAGATTCAAAGTTCCTGAAGAAAAGAAACTCATTGATTAGATTAAAGTATTGATTCATGATTAAAATAGTTTATAATAAATATATTAATTTAACAAGGTGATAATTTGCTTATTTTAATAGATGAAAGAGGGAAGAAATACCTACTTAATTTAGAACAGGATTTTCAGAATGATTTAGGAATAATCAAAAAAGAAGATTTTCAAGATTGTGTTCCAGGAGATACTCTAGAAACCCATATGGGAAAACATATCAAAGTAGTTAAGGCCGATGTAAATGATTTAATTGAACTCATGCAACGCAGATGTTCTATTTTACTTCCTAAAGATATAGGGATAGTGATTTCGTACACTGGTTTAGGTTGTGGAGATCGTGTAGTAGATGCGGGTACTGGTGCCGCGGCCATATCTCTTCATTTTGCTAATGTAGTAGGAAATGAGGGAAAAGTTTACAGTTATGAAATTAGAGAGGATTTTGCTCAAATAGCTCAGTCCAATATTGACCAATTTAAATTAAAAAATGTTGAAATTAAAAATAAAGATATTAAAGAGGGTATTGATGAGGAAGATGTTGATTTAGTATTTTTAGATCTTCCAAGGCCATATGAATTACTGGAATTGGTATATGAAAGCTTAAAAACAGGTGGTTGGCTGGCAGTATATGCTCCATATATAGAACAAGTACAAATTCTTCATAGAATCTCTAAAAAAGTTGGATTTTCTGAAATAAATACTATTGAATGTATTTTAAGAGAGATTGAGATTAAAGTTAAAGGCACTAGGCCAAAAACTCGTATGGTTGGTCATACAGGCTATTTAAGTTTTGCTAGGAAGTTATAATTAAAATAAATAGAAATAAACATATACTAATTAATTTTTATTTTTTGATTCTATTTTAATGTTAATAAGAATTATTTTATTTATTTTAGTAATTTATCACAGTTAAAATTAAAAAATTGATTTTGCTGAAAAATATTTTACTAAAATAAAAAATAAAACTTCAGTTATATATTGCTGACTATCAGGAGTAACAATGGCATCAGAAACTTCTTGAGGACTAGATGCAGAACAGGGCCCTAAAAGTAAAAATATTAGAACCAAGAAGCCCATTAAATATTTTTTCAAGTATTCGGGCCCTAATTAACCCTAATTAATATTATAAATTTTATTTGATAAATTATTTTCTAGTATTGATAATTAATGGATTTTATCGAGTTTTATAACATTATTAACACTTGAAACAAGTTTACATAAGTTAATGAATAAAGTGATAATAAATAAAATAAATAAAATAAATAAAATAAATAAAATAAATCGTAAATGGAGGGTATAATGTCCTTTTCACTTAAAAATATTATTTCTATTAAAGATTTTAGTAAAGATGACATAAATTTCATTTTAAAGCAGACTGAAAAGCTAGAACCCGTGGCCCGGTCTCAGGAAATGTCTCAAAATATGGCTGGTAAAATCCTGGGAATGATGTTTTATGAACCATCCACCAGAACTCGATTATCATTTGAAACTTCAATGAAAAGATTAGGTGGTGGAGTAATAGGTTTTGCAGAAACTGGGGCTAGTTCTGTCACAAAAGGAGAAAATTTAGCTGATACTGCTCGTATGGTTGCAGAATATGCTGATGCACTAGTAATAAGACATAATTTAGAAGGTGCAGCGCGCTATGTTTCAGATATAGTAGATGTTCCTATTATTAATGCCGGAGATGGTGCAGGTCAGCATCCTACCCAAACTTTATTAGATATTTACACTATGAAAAGAGTTTTTGGGAAAATAAAAGGCCTCAATGTAGCTTTAATTGGCGATTTAAAATATGGGAGAACTGTACACTCTCTTTCTTATGCTTTAGGAATGTTCGGTGCTAAAATGAGTTTTGTTTCACCTCCTGAGCTTAAAATGCCGCAAGAAACTCTTCATGATTTGAAAGGGGCTAAAGCAGTAACCAGAGAAACAGATAATATTCATGATGTTTTAGATGAAGTAGATGTATTATATGTTACTAGAATACAAAAAGAAAGATTCCCAGATCCAGAAGAGTATTCAAGAATTAAAGGAGCTTATCTTATCAATTCTGAACTTTTAAATGGAAAAGATTTGATTGTAATGCATCCATTGCCTAGGGTTGATGAAATATCACCTGATGTTGATGATACTAAATATGGAAAATATTTTGAACAAGCATTTTATGGCGTTCCCGTGCGTATGGCCATTTTAAATGCCTTAATAAAGTCATTTTAGTTATATAATTACATAATATAATCTAAAATATTTTAATTTTTATTATATTATGAGAATTTAAAATAGAGAAATAATTAAAAAAAATTTTAAAATAAAATTATAAATTAGATATTATAAGGGAAATTAATTAGGAAATAAAATATTTACATTCCCCAAATAGCCTCTTCAAGAACTGCAGTATCGCATTGAAGATCAATTATATTAGTTCTTCCTTTTGCGCGTCCTCTAGAAACTGTATTGGTTGAAATTAGACCTAACATCTCTAATTCATTTATAAAGTCAAAAATTCTTCTGTAAGAAACCGTGTCTCCACGAGCAATGTCTTTATAAACCTCATAAAGTCTTCCAGAAGTTATTTCTTCTTTTCTTTTAGTTAGATAAAGTATTGACTCCAAAACACGTTGTTGTTGACTTGGTAAAGTCATTATGATGTCAGTGACTTTATTATGTTCAATATAATCCTTTGCTTCCCTTACATACTCACCAAGAACAAGTTCTGAATCTTTTTCATCAGCCAGCTCACCAGATGTTCTTAAAAGATCCAAAGCATATCTAGCATCACCTTCTTCCTTAGCAGCCAGTGCAGCACACAATGGTATTACATCATCTTTAAGTGCTTCTCCATTAAAAGATAAATTAGAACGTTCTTCAAGGATATCTACCAGCTGTTGAGCACCATATGGTGGGAATACAATTTCTCTATCCCTTAAACTACTTCGAACACGAGGTTTTATAAATTTTTTAAAATCAACATAATTACTAATTGATAATATTGCTACATTATCCGTACGAGTAAGTGTGTAAAGAAGACCATCACCATCGTTTCTAAGAAGAATATCTATTTCATCCAATACAACTAATAAAATCAAGTCTTTACCAAAAGCATTCTTTTTAAATAAATTTCTAAAAGTATTTATAACTTCTGCTTTGGTCCATCCTCGATAAGGAACATCACGCCCCATTTGTTGACATAAACGAGCAATAACCTGATATTCAGTTGTATAATCAGTGCATCGAATGTATTCTGTTTTAATATTAATATCTTGTTCTTTAGCCGCCTCTTTGAGTTGTTTCATTGCAAATTTAGCCACAGCTGTTTTTCCAGTTCCTGTTTTTCCATAAATAGTAATATCTGGAGGAGTAACTTCCTTTAAGGCCTCTATCCAATATTTAGCTATAGATTTTATCTGGTCTTCCCTATGAGGAAGTTTGTCTGGTAAAAATCTGTGATCTAAAAACTTTTTATCTTGAAATACTGTTTGTTTATCCCCTAACTCATCAAATATATTCATAAAGATCACACATCCAATATAAAATCTTGAGATTTATTTGTTACCCCAATTCTAACAAAGACATGTACAAAAAGACATGTATCTCTTAAAAAAATTTAGATGACCTTATATTCAAGGTCTCCTGAATTAAACACCAATCACTGTTAGAATTAATAATCAATAATGAAATTCTGAATTGAATTAATAGACTTCTTAAATAGAAATTATTTATAACTCATGTGATGGTAAGTTTCAAGTGTAAAAATGTTATTTAAACTATCAAATAAAAGTTTTTATTATGAAAGCTCAAAATTGTATGTTTTTATGTTTTTAAATATATATTTTATCATGAGAGACATCAATTTCAAGTGTAAACAAAAAAAAATGTAAACAAAAAAATTCAGACAGACATCAATTTCAAGTGTAAACAAAAAAAATATTCAGATTCTATACTGAGACATCAATTTCAAGTGTAAACAAAAAAAATTTAAACAAAAAAATTCAGACAGACATCAATTTCAAGTGAAACTTGAATATACATTAAATTAAAAAAATAAAAAATATAAAGACATTATTATGTAATAAAAAAATTTAAATTAAAAATTAATATTGATAATAATATTTTATGTTTAATATAATATGATTTAAATTAAAAAATATAATTATAAAATTTTGTTTTTTTTCTTAGAAATATTTAATTTACTAATAAATTTGTTATTATTTTGATTATATATATTGCTAAAAATCAAATTATTTAAATAGTATTAAAACAAACGTTTCAAGAAATTATAAAATAAATTAAATAAAATAAAAAATATTTAATATAAATATTAATTGAAAAAATAAATAAAATCTATTTTAAGATCTAAATTAAAAAATTAAAATATAATATAATATTCAAATATTTTTTGAAAATAAATTTTTAAATTAATTATTTTAATTAACTATTAAAAAATTAATAATAAATATTTTTTACAGTTGAAATGTATGTCTCACTATTTTTTTTACAAGTATTTTTTATAATTATACACTTGAAA
This sequence comes from Methanobacteriaceae archaeon, assembly GCA_023249725.1. GTDB lineage: Archaea > Methanobacteriota > Methanobacteria > Methanobacteriales > Methanobacteriaceae > UBA349. Next base: position 28,608 of record JAHFBZ010000014.1, on the reverse strand, counting down.
TTCATCTCTCACTTTGATATTAATTAAAATCATTAGTATTCATTAATCAGCATTAATTTTTACAGTTGAAATATACCTCTCTTTAAATTTTTATTTGCTTGTTTTAATTTTTACAGTGGAAATATAGGTCTCTCTTGTTAAGGAAATATCAAAATTAATTTTAATTCAATTTAAGAATTTTCATGATTTTTTTACAGTGGAAATATATGTCTTTGAAAAAATATAAAAATTATTAATAGGAAAATAATTTGGCCATTTGTAAAAAAGTAATTATATTGATTTATTTAAATAAAAAATAAAAAAAATGAACTATAATTAATATTAAATTTAAAATTATTTTTAGTCAAAAATTAAATAAATTAAACAATTTTTAAACGTACATACCATCTGGATGACTAGATTCTTTCTCTACTTCACCAAATTTTTCCTGGATCTTCCATAAACCTTGAAGTTTAGCTCTAAAAATACTTTTTACACTTGAAATTAATCTATCCTTGGTTAAACCATCTTCATAAATTTCAGAACTTACAACATAGCTTTGTAAAACATTTTCAGGATGTTGAATTTGAAAATCAACCATTAAACCATTAAGAGCAAATCTAAATTCCCATATGAACTCTTCTTTTTCATCCGAATTCATTTTTTTCATCTGGCTTAAGTGTTCTGGACTTACATTTGTGGCACAGCCAATAACTACCATATCATCTTTCCCTTTTGGCTGAATAACATCAATTACATGACTTTCAGGGTAATTTATAATAAAGTGAAAGTTTGAATTTTCATCAGGAACTTTTTGTCTGAAATAACCTTCATCAGCGAGCCATTTTTGTACTTTATCTTGAATATCTGCCATTTACTCACTTCCTATTTTTATATAATCCTTATTACATTTTGTTCATAGTACATTTTATATTTTTAACAAGCAAATTACTATCTTCAATAATATCATTAAGATAGGGTTCATACTACATTTTATATTTTTAACAAGCATAGCATTAATAATTCATGTTTTTATATTGTTTATCATGGATACTTTGATTTTTATGATAATAGCTTTAGCAGTTTTCATAGACCTTTTAATGGGAGAAATCCCTTCAAAAATACATCCTGTAGTGTGGATGGGCCAATCAATTTATTTTTTAAAGCAGTATTTAATTAAAATAAAAAGTAAGTGGTCTGGTTTCATATTAACATTTATATTAAGTGTTTTATTTGTTTTATCAACTATAATAATTCTGTATAATACTTCATTTAATTATATAATTTATATTTTGATTTCAGGAATTTTGTTATCTACTACTTTCTCCATAAAAATGCTTATAAACTCTTCAAAAGATGTTGCAATTAATTTATCCTTAAATTCAGAAAAAGCCAGACAAAAAGTTTCTTATCTTGTTAGTCGAGATACTGAAAATTTAGACGATTCTCAACTGATATCTGCTACAATTGAAAGTTTGACTGAAAATATAACAGATTCTATTACCTCACCTATTTTGTTTGCATTTATAATTGGAGTTCCTGGTGCAATGTTTTTCAGACTTGTAAATACTTTAGATGCTATGGTTGGATATAAAAATGAAGAAAATGCACTTATTGGATGGTTTCCGGCTAAATTAGATGATATTCTTAATTATATTCCGGCAAGAGTCACAGGATTAATAATTGTTATTGCTGCATTTGTTTTAAGAATGAACTGGAGAAATAGTTTTAAAATAATGATAAGAGATGCTAGAAATTCTCCAAGCCCTAATTCTGGTTTTACAATGGCTGCTGCAGCTGGAGCACTGGAAATACAATTAGAAAAACGAAACATATACTTAATTGGAGATAATAAAAAAAATCTAAACATTGAAACAATTCATGCTGCTATAAAACTTACTAAAATGGTGGTATTTTTATTTTTAATTATTTCAATAAGTTTTTTTTCTTTAATATATTACCTAATTTCAATTTACTTATTTAATTTGTAGTGAAAATAATAAACTGTTCAAAATATTTTATTAATACCTAAAGTAAATTTTAATTAATTCAAAATATTTCAATATAGAATTTGAAGGAAAAATAATGAAAATAGCAATATTATCTGTCAGTAAACATGGTAAAGAACTGGCCAATAAGCTTAAAATAAATCTAGAACAAGATTCTACTATAATGCAGGTTCAAATATTCCATAAGAATGCTAAAAATAATTTAAATAAAGTATTTAATGATTTTGACGCAATTATAGGTATCATGGCTTTAGGTATCATGGTCAGAATTTCTTGTGGATTAATTTCAAATAAAATTACAGATTCTGCTATCATTGTAATTGATGATTGTGGAAATAATGTTATTAGTCTATTGTCCGGCCATTTAGGTGGTGCAAATAATTTAACTATTAAAATAGCTGATTTAATAGATTCTAATCCAGTTATAACCACTTCAACAGATATTCATGGTTTTGTAGGAATTGATGAAATGGCCAGGGGACTTCACTGGGAAATTATGGATCCTAAATTAATTCTTAATTTTAATTCTTTTATTTTAAAAGGAGAAAAAATTGGCTTATTTTCTAATAAAAATATAGATTATTTGTTATATGATCCAAAAATTAGTAAAACATATCAATATTCACCTGGAATGGATTTAAAAGATAATTTCAATAGATCTAATCAAATTTCTAATAATTTTCAAGAAAATGATATTTTAGCAGTTAATTGCTCTGAAAAACTACATGATATGGATTTAAATTCAAATGATTCTAATTTAAAAAATGATTTAAATAAAAGCATTTTAAATGAAGATAAAAATATTAATAACTCTGTTTTATTGATTTTAAGGCCTAAAAAATTAGTAATTGGTATTGGAAGCCGTAAAGGAGTTTCTAAAGATCAGGTAATAATTTCCATAAAAAAAGCTGCTGAAATATTAAACTTGCCTGTGAATAGATTTGATTTAATGGCTACGGCTGAAATTAAACAGGATGAAAAAGGAATTTTAGAAGCATCTAATGAATTAAATATTCCTCTGGAAATCGTTAAAATGGACCAAATAAAAGAATTCGAATCAGAACAGATGCATCCTTCAGAGTTTGTAGAAAATACTTTTGGAGTAAAAGGAGTATGTGAACCTGCAGCTCTTTTAATTGCTGGTGATAATTCCAAATTAATATTTAAAAAGACTGCTTTCAATGGTGTTACTATCGCAGTTGCAGTTTCTGATAATTAAATATGGATTTTTAAATTTAAATAAAAATTTAAATATTCCTGAATTGATATTAGACTATACCAAAACCTTTTTAAATAAAGTAACATAAAGCACATTGAATATAACTATTATCTAAATTTTTTTGGAATTATACTTGGAGGAATTTATTATGAGTAAGGATGCATTTAATCGCGTTTCTGATATTTTAAAACATATAACTGAAGATACTAGCGTTCCACGTAATATACGCAGGGCTGCAGAAGAATCAAATGAAATATTGAATAATGAAGGGGAAGACTCTACCGTAAGAGCAAGTACCGTAATTTCAATTCTCGATGAGATTAGTAATGACCCAAATATACCGATTCATGCTAGAACATTAATTTGGGAAATTTTAAGCGAATTAGAATCAATTCGGAACTAAATTTATTAAATTTTTAATATTTTAATCTTATTTATTAATTAAAAACAATAAATAACTTTTTATAAATTATACTTATTCTAGATTATTTTTAAATTAAAATTTTAATATATTTAACAATTATAATTCTTATTTTCAAATAAAAATACCTTAATTTTGATTATTTTTAGTTTATAGATTATTCATTATTTTATATTTAGAATGTGGGATACAAACTGGGTTTTTGCTATTTCTTCCACAAATTCTGCCAGTGAAGCTGCTTCTTTTACATTAATCCCACTAGCTACTACGCCGTGATTTTTTAATATGATTACATCTTCATCAATCATTTTTGCAGCAGTTTCTTGGGCAAGTTCTCTACTACCTGGTTTTTGATATTCCAATTCTTCTAAATAATGTTTTTTGATTTCACCGAAACCTTCTAATCTCCTTATTTTTTTATCAGAAAATGAAAAACCGGTTGCATAAGGAGAATGAGTATGCACAATTCCCATGACATCAGGTCTATTTTTATAAATTTCTAAATGTAAGAAAAGTTCAGAAGAAGGCTGACCTCTGGAAAGATAATTACCATTTAAATCAACTAAAACCACATTTTCTTGATTAACATCTGCTAATGAAATTCCTGTGGGTGTTATGGCTACAATATCCATTTCATGGTCTTTAAATCTAGCACTAACATTTCCTGCTTTACCTGAGACAAGTTTTCTGTTAAAAATGTAATTTGAAGCGTCTATTACAGATTTTACTAGATTTTTTCCACTCATTTTAAATATCTCCATATCCTGATTATTAAAAAAATATTCTATCAATTTCCCTATAAATTTCATTTAAAACTGAAATATCACACAAAAATTAATTAAAAATATCATTCACTAAATTTTAAAAGCTTGAATTCGCCCCTATGAATCACTGGAACTTCTCCACAAGTAGGAACTATATTAAGCCGTTTCATGAAATCGGTTTGGGACTGGAAGGTTCCGGAGTTTATCATATGAACTCCTTTGTAATTTTTGTAGGAGTTAATGTGGACATGGCCGGTGTGGAATATATGTGGAATATCCTCCATTACTAAATAATCTTCTATTTCAGATGCTAACGGAGTTCTTTCACCATATATTGGTGCTAAATGTCTTTTTTCAAGAAGTTCTTTCATAATAATGTCAGATCTCTCTTGACTCAATCCTTTAATACTCATGGTTATGTCAAGAAAACTGTTACCATGATAAATAAGAGTTTTTATACCATCAAGACTTACAATAGCTGGGCTACTTACAAATTCAGCATTTTTAAGATTATAAAGAGCCTTAGCATACTCTTCTGGAACTGCTGGTTGGGGTTCAGCTAATCTTGATGCGTCGTGGTTTCCAGGGGCAAAAATTATTTTTATATCTGGCCTGATTTGACCAAATAAGCGGGCTGCTTCTTCATATTGTCGAGTTATGTCTTTTATATTAAGATCATCATCTTGATTTGGGTAAACACCAATTCCATCTACTATATCTCCTGCAACCAAGAGATATTTAACATCTTTAGCTATTTCAATTTGCTCAGGACTTCCAAATTCACAATTAACCCATTTTATAAATTTTTCAAATACCTCTTCCAGAAAGTTGAGGCTGCCGATATGAACATCAGATATAAATACAGCAGAAAAATTCATGGGCTTTTCTTCAATTCTAGGAACTCCAGGATGAATAATTTCTGAGGAAATAAATAAATTCCCTTTTCTAACACCTATAATTCCAATAACTTCATCTCTAACAATGGTTTCCGATTTTTCAAATAGCTTGTGATTATCATTATGCACTAAAACACTGATTTCGCCCGTTTCATCTTCTATTTCCAGTATTTTATGCCCATTTTTAGTAGTTCGGAAATCTTTTACCATTCCAATAATTTTAACTTCATCTTTTGTTTGAAAAATGTCTGTAATTGAGATAGAACCTTTTAATTCCCTTCTTTTTGATAATATGCCTTTAATTTTCTCATATCTGCTATTAAAATAAGAAATCATATCCTTAATATCTCCACTGGTGTAAGATTTCTTACTAGTATCTTGAATAATCTCGAAATTAAATTCCACATTACTTGGAATATTTAATGACGGGATATCTGCTTCAGAAACAGATTCAGTAACTAAATCAATTTCCGGTGAATAATTACCTAATGAAGAATATTCTGTGTCAATTTCTGTGCTTTCCAGGTTTTTTATTCTTGATTCCAATTTTAAACTAGAATCGAAGTTTGTGGAGTTAGGTTCCGAACTTGAAATTTTTACTTGGCTTATCATACCTTCTTTTTCTAAAAAACGATCTAACATTTCTCCAGTTAAAATTACAAGATCTCTTTTTTTTATTCCTTTTCCAACTAGATCTGTAATTAATGAAGAAGAAATGTGAACCGGATCGTCTAATAAGTTGATTTTGTCGTAAGCAGCTTCATTAACTAAAATTCCGGCATTAGCAAACTTAAGTAGAATATTTTGACTCATAATAATCTTTAAATTAATTTTTAAAATGATAAATAGTTTAAAATATTTTTAACAATAAAATCTGAATTAGTGAACTATAATTCTATGTTAGAAATTCTTATATAAAATACTAGTTACAATCATATAAATAGTAAATCTGAGTAGTAATTTATAAGATAAATTTATAAATAAATTCTAAACAATTATTCAATAACAATCATTAATAAATTATTTCAGGTCTCTAAAAGAATCCATTTAAAAAATAATTAATCTAAATATTTAATTTAAACGGTTTAAGATGTACAATACTTATTTAAAGCACTATACATTATTTATATTAATTTAGAATAATCTAAACTCTTCTACATAGCAAAAAGGTGGTTATTTGTCAAGAATTTTGAAATTCATAATTTTTCTAGTATTTTTCATTGTTTTTTTTGAAGTGGGATTAGTTAGCTCATACACTATAGTTACTTCACAACCACCGGATATTGAAAAGTTAATGAACATGCAGATTGACAGAATTTCTGCAATTTTTAATGTGGGTGGTGATGTGAATAAAGCATTAACGGGCACTCCTGATATTTTGAATATATCAAATACTAATTTAGTGTCCCAATCACTTCAAACTAAGGCTAAATTAGATGGAGTTGACATAAAAACTCTCAATGCCACAAGTTTTGCTGATCAAAGCAAAAGTCCAGTTCCGGTAAACCTTACCATAATGGGTTATAAAGAAAATAGTACTGGTGGTAATAGTACTGGCGGAGGACAAATTGTAATTACTCCTAGTGCCGATTTCATGATTACAGCCACTGCAAATGCTAATAGTACTAGCAAAGGATTCTTAATAGATTTGAACTCTATTAAGATAGTTTCAATTTCTAGAATGTATACCAATAACTGAATAATAACTGAAACTGAATAATTAATTCAGTTTAGAGAAAACACACCACATTAAAACCCAATAACAACATTCAGAATCAAACAAAGAGTGAATTTCATGATTAGTATTATAGGCATAGGACCTTCACCTAAGGATATAACTCTGAGGGCATTGGAATCTATAGAAAAAGCGGAAGTAGTCATTGGATATAAAAAGTACATTGATTCAATTGAAGACTTATTAAATGGAAAAGAAGTTATTAAAAAAGGAATGGGTGATGAAATCGCCCGAGTAGAAATGGCCATACAAAAGCATCTGGATGGTAAACAAGTAGCATTAATCAGTTCTGGTGATCCGGGAATTTTTGGCATGGCCAATGTTTTCTTTCAATTAGCTGGAAAATATAGTGGTGTTCAATTCGAAATCATTCCGGGTGTTACAGCAGCTAACTATGGGGCTTCTTTGTTGGGAGCACCGCTACACGACTTTGCACTTATTAGTTTGAGTGACATATTAACTCCTTTAAGTGAAATAAAGCGTAAAATTAAGCATGCTGCACTTGGGGGCATGGTTATAGCTTTGTATAATCCTATCAGCAAAACCCGAAAATCACCATTTCGAGAAGCCATTAAAATACTTATGAATACTATAAATCCAGCCACTACGGTGGGATTTGTTAAAAGTAGTTCACAACCACCTCAAATCACAGTCACAACTCTAGAAAACCTAGAAGAAGATCAAATTGACATGTCAACCATAATAATTATTGGCAATTCTACTACCTATGTAGAAAATGGACATATGATCACTCCCCGAGGCTATGTAGTTAAACAACCAATCCACCCTCTTTCAAAAGAGTTTTATGAGAAATTTCTGAATGGAGAAAGTATAGATGGGCCTAATAGGTCATGTGAGTACTATCCATGCCACCATCATCCTCAAAACTGCACATTCTGCTACTGTCCTTTTTATCCCTGTGGTGATACTTCAACTGGAGGCCATTGGATCAAAGACAAGGGAGTATGGAGCTGTCAGGACTGTGAATGGATTCACCATGATGCTACAGTTAAATGTATAATGGAAAAACTACCTGAAATCTTAGATGATGTTGAAGACCTTAAAAAAAAGAAAAAAGATCTCTTAAAACTGCGAAGGGAATGTATTTTTAAGACTTCTCAAATCAAATAATGATTACATAACCATTCTTTTTATAATTATTTTTATTAATTTTAATGGATTATCAATCATTTAATAAATTATTTTAATTTATTTTTAATAACTGCTAGATCTTAATCAGATTCATCTATACAAATTGATGGTATCAGATTTAATCAGATAACCATGTTTTTAAAATAAAATTACAGGTTTGAAATTTGAAATATTCTGCTTTTATATAATTAAAATCCGTGTTTTTAGGGACAGCAACTAAATAAACTTTAAAAGAATTAATAGTAGATTCAGGACCAATTATATGAATCCATAACGTCATATTTTTTTTATTTTCCATCAAATTTTTTATTTCATCATTTAATTTTATATTAGGTGATTTAAAAGAGTTATTTACACTAGAAAGATTATTTGCAGTGTCTAAACTCCAGTAAGAAGATTCTCCAATGATGGGTGATGGATCAGTGAGTAAATAATAATCATTTTTTTCCAAATAATCTGCGCTGGTATTGAAGTGATGGCATTCCCATATTTTAGAGGGGGATGTATTTGTGGGTGAAGTATGGTTTAGACTGTCATTTAATTCTTGATGGGGACAAATATCTGACTGTGAATATTTAAATGTGTTAGATACGTTTTGAGAATTATTTAGTTTGTATTTATTCCAATCCATAATTATAACAGTGTAATTACTCAAAAAATTGCATTGCACTGTTCGATTGATCACTACTATTTCTGCAGATTTAGATGATATAGGTTCTTCATTAATGATTATTGGTTTTATTCGGGGATCTAGAGGATATATAATAATGTTTGATTTGATATTTTTGGGAAAAATTTTGTTTTCTACGAGTTTATCATAATTTTTAGTGAGATTATTTATTTTTTCCCAAGATAATGTATTAGATACGCTCTTAGAATTATTGTAATTTAATGCCAATCCCGGAGATATTCCCTCACAATTAGGAAGTACTTCCCAATTATCTGGAGAACCTGGGGTTTTAATAAGTATATCTGCAGCTTCCAATGTACAACGTTCCAGGATTGCTCTGGAATTCTGATCTCCCATAAAACCATTACTATAATCTATGGCATCAGCGGAAATTCCTATTATCACTGTTATTATGATTATTGAAAGCAACAAATCAGTTGAAAATATAAACCCTTTGGAATCATTCAAAATTGATTGGGTATTAAATTTTTTGAGCAGGCTTAAAATCTGGAAATACATTTATTCTCACATTTTGAATTTTTCTATTTTTCATTATTTATTACAAAATAAAGTCTAGATGGCACCATATTTGGAAGCATGGCCATTATCTAAGAATAAGAAATAATTTGTTCCATTTTCAATTTTATAAATTATGGCTTTGCCAGGATATGTTTCTCCACCAAAAATAACATGATCCGAGGAACAAGGACCCTCTAAATTAACTGAACTATTATTTTGGGGATTAAAATAAACAGGGGATGGCTGAATAAAAACTTCAAATCCAAAATGAGCACAGAGGCCTTTTCCTTCTAAACGGCAGAGATAACAGGAACCATCACTACTATCGTGATAAAAACCATTTTCCTGACAATTTTTCATAGTATTTTTAGAACCATGACTTAAGTAAGGATCATAGGGACATTTTTTAATTATGAATGGTGAACTTGCATTTTCATATAAACTCGCATTTTTTACGCTAGTGTTTGCCAAGTAATTATTTAAACTACTCCCATAACTGGTTCTGGTACTATTGTGAGTTAGGTATCCATAAGGACGACATTTAACAAAGGGAAGCGGATCAGGCAATCCTTCAATGGAAATCAATTGGGATAAATGTTCTTTATGCTTTAAATTATCTTGAGTTACAATGATTGTAGTGTTGAATTCTATAAAAAAGGAATTTTGTGGTGATGTTTGAACTGAATCCACATTGCAAGTCACATTAATGCCTTGTTTCACATATTGTGAGCTTAAATTATTAATTTTTATCTGTAACTGATTTTTTATAGATTCTGGGCTGTTTTCAACTGTTTTGTTATTATCAATTATCTCTAATGATATATTTTCCATAGATTGTCTAGATAGGGTTGGTATATTTCTTTTAAGATCTTCTGATGCAAAATTCAAGGTATCTGATTGAATAGACTGGGTAGTAATTTCGTTTTCACCATGAACATAGTTTAATAAGGTTATGGCAATTAAAATAGCTGGTAAAATCAGCAAAAAAGAAGTTCCTGTCATTACATAACCTTTTTTATCCATGTTTTCACCAGATCGAGTTAAATTGTTTAATTTATGTATTAACTTTATATCAATTAATTATTATTTATTATATAAAAGTATTACTATTTTAAACTATAATAAGAAATAGTAATGAATAAGCAAATTTATTTATTTAATAAATAATACTTCAAAAAAACTAAAAACAATAATTAAATGATTATATTCGAATAATAACTAACAATAGTAAGTATTAAAGATTTAAGACTTATAAATAGCACTTAAAATTATTTTTAAGTATTATATAACGTATTTACTTTTTTCTTCTACCAAAGAATTTAATTATAATGACTTCCAAGATTAAATGAGTAATTTAGAAGTAAAATTTTTTTACTTTATTATTAATATTTGGCCGATTAATACGGCATTTTTTATAATAGAATTCTTAAATTAATGAAACTTGACAACAAAATCTTTAAATTAATAAAATTAATTAAAATAAGAAAGATATTAAGTAATTTTATATTAAAATTTATATTAAAATTCCGATTTTGAAAATATATTAAAATTTTTGAATTTAATTTTTTATATTACAAATTAAATCAAATATTAGGCAAAATCAGATTATGGAGGACTAATATGTCAGATACTGTACGAGCATGGCGTCATATTCCACAGCGTTATAATCTAATAGGTTCTAAATGCGCACAATGCGGCACGGTTTTTTTCCCAAGTCGTATCATATGCCCGGAATGTAGGAGAAAAGGGCAACTGGAAGATATACAATTAACTGGAAAAGGTAAAATTTTTACTTACTCAGTCATTACCACGCCCACTGATGAATTCAAGGAAATAGCACCTTATGTGGTAGCTATAGTCGAATTAGAAGAAGGAGCAAAAGTCACTACTCAAATAGTGGATTGCAATCCGGAAGACGTTAAAATTGGTGATGAAGTGGAAATGGTATTTAGACGAATCAGAGAAGAAGGCAAAGATGGGGTGATTTCATATGGATTCAAATTCAAGCTCAAAAAGTAAAATTGGTGTATTATTAGTGGGACACGGAAGTAGACTACCCTATGGAGAAGAAGTAATCAATGGACTGGCCAAAATTTATCGGGAACAGTCAGATTATCCCGTAGGTGTTGGATTCATGAATATGAATAAGCCATCCATACCTTCAGCTATAAATGAATTGTCTCAAGCAGGTGTGGAAAAAATTATTGTAACTCCAGTCTTTTTAGCCCATGGGGTTCACACTAAACAGGATATTCCACATATCTTGGGCCTGGATAATGGCCAGGAACATGGCCACGGCCATGGACATGATCACAGCCACCAGGATGAAGAAGATGAAGAAATTAAGTTTGATGGAGAAATTATTTATACCGAACCATTGGGTTCTGACCCGCGTTTAGTGGAAATACTAAAAGATAGGGTTAATAATTCCCTACAATAACTCCTTTGAATTATTTTATTTTTTATTTTAATCTTAAAAAATTTTATTTATATCCCATTTTTTGTTATTTTTATATTATAATCTGATTAATAGGTGCTGTTTTAAATTTATATTCCAATAGATGATTCATTTTTAGTATAATACTCTTTTGGTATGTTATTTCTTTTTACTGAAATATTTTTTTCAATTTAGTTAAAAAAGAAATAATAATCAAAAATTATATTTCTAATAGGGAATATAATAAATGCAATGTCTAAAAAACCTTTAATTTCTGATTTGGGTGAAAAAAAACTGATTGAAAATATTATACAGAAGGCCCACTTTTTTCAGAAAGATTATTTTTCTACTCATCCCCAGATTAAGGATAGTTTAGGAGATGACGCTGCACTAATGGAAGTTGATTCTAAATATCTAGTCAGCACATCGGATATGTTGCTACAGAACACCCACTTTCCTCGGCAAATGACCCACCGGCAGATGGGTTGGAAGATTGTCACCGTGAATGTCAGTGACCTAGCAGCCATGGGGGCCCATCCCCGAGGTATTTTAATATCAATGGGCTTGCCTAGGGACATGACAATGGAACAATTTAATGAACTGGTGGAAGGTATTTTAGATGCCTGTACCTACTATGAAACTCCTTTAATTGGAGGAGACACCAATGAATCTCCTCAAATAGTTTTAAACGGAACTGCACTGGGTGAAGTAAACAAGGAAAAGGTTTTAATGAAGAAAAACCTTCAGAAAGGAAATTTAATTGTAGTCACTGGAACATTGGGAATGGCAGCGGCTGGATTTGAGATTTTACTTGCTGATGATAATGATTCTCTCAAAAAAATAGAATTGCTTAAAGGAGAATTTGTGGAAAAAGCTGTAAATCATGCTCTGGAACCCCTGGCCAGAATTAAAGAGGGAATTATAGCATCGGAATCAAAAATAGTAACTGCCTGCACAGATATAACTGATGGCCTCGCCAGTGAACTTCATGAAATGCTAAAACCAGGGAATAATATTGGAATTAGAATATACGATGATAAAATACCATCTCACCCCTTAGTGGAAGAAGTGGGAAAGATTACTGGAAAAAAACTCCATAAAATGACTTTGTACTATGGGGAAGATTTTGAACTGCTTTTAACTGTAAAAAAAGATGAGATTGGAGCATTAAAGAATCTAATGGATGTTTACGTGATCGGAGAAGTTACTGATTCTGCTCATGTAGAAATAGTAAATAAAGATGGAAAAACAAGTATTTTACCACCTGGAGGCTATCAGCATTTGGGGGGGGATAAATAATGAAAATTGAAACTTTACTTTATGATAAATTAGATGGAAATAAGACACAATGTAATATATGCCAGCGTAAATGCGTTATTTTAGATGGAAATCGCGGTTTTTGTTTAACTCGAGAAAATAATAATGGAAATTTATATAATCTTAATTATGGGTCAGTCTCTTCTTCGGGAGTAGATCCCATTGAAAAAAAACCATTATTTCATTTTCTTCCGGGCTCAAAGGTTTATTCACTAGGAACCGTTGGCTGTAATTTAGCTTGTAAGCAATGTCAAAACTGGAGAATTGCCCGGGCCACAGTGGATAGTATTTATACTCAGGAAATATCCCCAGAAACTTCTATAAAACTAGCCCAAGAATATCGGTGCAAATCTATTGCCTGGACCTACAATGAACCCACCATGTGGCTGGAATATACCCTAGATTCTGCTAAATTGGCCCATAAAAATGATTTAAAGACAATATATGTGACCAATGGATATATGACTCAGGAATCTCTGGAATTAATTGGCCCTTATATGGATGCGGCTAACGTGGATTTAAAAGGAATGTCCGATAAGTTTTACCGGGAAATATGTAATGCACGGCTGGGCCCTGTTTTAGAAAATATAATTTTAATGAAGGAAATGGGAATTCATATTGAAATCACCAATCTAATAATTCCAGGATATAATGATTCAGAAGAGGAATTAAAGGTCCTGGTGAAGTTCATTGTGGAAGAAGTGGGAGTGGAAGTTCCCCTGCACTTTACAAGGTTTTTTCCTAACTACAAAATGGAAGATGTAAATCCTACCCCTATAGCAACCCTGATAAATGCCCGAAAAATGGCCCGGGACGAGGGTATGCGTAATGTTTATGTGGGAAATGCTCCTGGCCTGGATGGGGAGAATACTTATTGTTATAATTGTGGCCAACTACTGATTGAGAGAAATGGCTATGGATTAGGCCCTATTAAGATTGATGAGAATAAAAAATGTTCTGAATGTGGAGCAAAAATCAACATAAAAATTTAAATTCTAAAATATAATTTTACTTAGGATATTGATTTACAAATATAATAAAAAAAATAAAGTTTTTAGAAATTTATTTAAAAATAATTTATTTAAAAATAATATTTGAGTTAATTATTCAGATAAACTAACCCTTTCAAACTTCTCTTTCTTATCTAAAGGCTTGGTAGCATCCACTCCCACTTTGGTAGTAGTTCCATCAGGTAATGCTGCAGGATCCAGAGAAGAACCACGGGCTTTAGGAACAATAAGAATATCATCATCTCCTTTTACACGAGCGGCCATAGCATATTCCAAATCCTCTGGGTCAAAAATATCAATATCCTCATCAACAACAACCACATGTTTTAAAGAGGGATGTGCTGCTAACGCGGCCATCATAACATTTTTACCATCACCCGGGGTCTGTTTTTGTATGGATACTGCTGCATGCAACCAACAACAACCTCCTTCAGTCAAAACAACGTTTTGAACAGTGGGAACTGTGTTTTGAACAGCTTTATAAATTCTTGGCTCTTGAGGAAGGCCTTGTAATAAGCGGTGCTCAAATCCAGCTGGTAAAATGGCATGATACATAGCATCATCTTTTATATGCATTTTATCAAGTTTTATCACTGGTTCCTGCCGTACAACATCATAAGTATCTGTTAAATCAACAAATGGTCCTTCATCGGCTCTTTTATTAGCCAAAAGTTTTCCTTCCAATATTATTTCTGCTTCTGGAACTTCTAAATCAGAATTTTCACATTTTACCAGTTTCATATTTCCATTGTGGAAACTGTTGGCCACTTCCATTTCATCAGCAGTAATTGGTATGGATGTAGTAGTGGCCAGTAAAGTCGCTGGATTCATCCCAATGGCAATAGCAATGTCCAAATCTTTTCCTAAGGCCTCGGCCCGCTGGTGATAGGTGTATAAATGCCGAGGCACTATTCTAACCGTGAGATTATTATTATCCAGTACCAGCATCCGGTGAATAGAAGCATTCCTAGTTCCATTTTCAGGATCTCGGGCAAAAATAACACCTGCAGTGATATATGGGCCACCATCACGCTGATAATGGGTGATTATAGGTAATTTTCTTAAATTAGCAGGGGAAGTATTATAATTTTCAGAAATTTTTCCAATATTCTGTACTGCTTTTGGAGTTTCCATTCCCTGAATGATTCTGTGGGTGATTCCTGCTACATCTGTATTTAAAGCCCTAGCAATTTTGTCTCTGGTGTTACAAATACCTGAAATGACCGGAATATCTGATTCTTTTACATTTTCAAGCATAACTGCTTCTTTAGGATGTTCTCTTAATATTTTAGCAGCTTCAAATACGCTAGAAACTTCATTATCTATTTTTACTACTCCAAAATCCTTTTCAATAATTTTTAAAAATTCTTTCATTAGATCACCAGAGCTATTGAATTTATAATTTTAATATATCGGATTAAGCTCAAATTCTGTTATCATATTATTTAAAAGATTATTTTAAGTAATTAATCACCCAAAGTCAGATGACTTACTTTTCAAGCGTTTAACTCTATTTTCAAGTTTTTGATCCCCTATTCCTAGCATCTCAGCAGCTAAAACTGCAGCATTACCACCATTGGCCACACCTACAGTACCCACGGGAACACCGGGTGGCATATTTACCATAGATAACAATGCATCTAGCCCACCCATCCTCATAGGACAAGGAACGCCAATAACTGGTTTTTCGCTTAAGGCCACTACTGCACCAGTAACATGTGCGGAAAGTCCACTTATAGCTATAAATAGTTTAACGTCAGCCATTCTTTCCATATACTCTTCAAATCTACCAGGATATCTTACTGGGGAGATGACGTTCATATCGTAGGATATTCCCATTCTCTCCAAAAACATAGTAGCTTTCTTGGCAATTTTCATGTCGGAATAGCTCCCGGGGATTACGGCAACCATTGGTGTGTCTGTATCACTATTTTCTGACGATGAAACTGGAAACAAACCTTTATCAATATCTGGCATTTCAATATTGACTGGGGTGTAATAGTTTCCTTCAATGTTATTTAATAACTGGTATTCATCCCTTTGAACTTTCTCATAGAAACCCTGTCTAAGGCCAGAAACTCTCTTTCTAACATCTTCATCATGAATTCCAATAATTTGAGCTGCTAAAAGAGCCCCATTATCTCCCCTATCAATTCCTACAGTAGCTACTGGGGCTGGAAATGGCATTTGTGATGAGGCAAAAAGGGCATCTAAACCACCTATTTTAACATCAACTGGAACTCCCACCACTGGACGATGAGTATTAGCGGCAATCATCCCTGGAAGGTGGGCCGATAGTCCTGCAATTCCAATAAATACTTCAACTCCTCTAAGAGTTGATTCCAGTACGATTTGTTTCACTTTTTCATGGGTACGGTGAGCAGAAGCTACTCTAATGTCATAGGGAATCTCTAACTGCTCTAAAATATTCAGGGCTTTTTCTGCTATTTTAAAATCAGATGCACTTCCCATTAATATCATAACTTTAGTTTTCAATTTTGTTTCACCTGTTTTTGATTTTTAGATTTAATTTATTAGATTTGAAATTTAACTATGCAATTTATAAATTTTTATAGACTTAATTAAATTGAATTAGTTAAATTTTTTGAATTATAGTAGATAATACTAGCTATTTGCTGATTAGTAACCTATAATTTATTATAGGGTAACAAATTATTTAAGTAAGTCGAATAACAATTTAATAATTAAATTCTTATTAAATCATTATTAAATTAATTGATATATTAAATATATTTAAGGCTTCTCTATTAAAAGAATTATAATAAATCTATTATAATCTATTATATATTTTCAATATACTGTTTTAAGTATTCTTGTAAATTTAATTCAATAAAATCTGTTTAATATCCAATTTAAAAATATTTTATAGTACTTAAAATGAATAAATATAAAATAATAAAAATTCTAATAAATTCATCCATAAATTATTAAAATTACTAATTAAATCTACTATCAAAAATCGTGTTAAAAAATACATGCCTTGATTGTAGAGATGAGGTGCAAAATTTGTCCTACTTGATTCTAATCATCGTTTTCCTATTAGCTGCCATAAAGAATAATGGTAATGGGCCTCACTTGCGAGTTTCTGTGGTGATACCTGCATATAATGAAGAAGAAAATGTGGCGCATGTTGTGAAAACTGCTCTTTCCTGTAAATATGTTCAGGAAGTATTGGTTGTAGATGATGGGTCTTTGGATAATACTTATGAAAAGGCAAAAATAGCAGGGGCCAGTATAATAAGACATACTACCAACCAGGGTAAGGGTGCAGCTCTTAAAACGGGTTTTAAACATTCAAATGGTGATATTGTCGCATTTATAGATGCAGATTTGGAAAATCTAACTATTAATCAGGTTGACAACATGATTAAACCTATTTTAGAGGGAAAAGCAGATATCACCAAAACTAAATTTAAAAGAGAAGGTGGGCGGGTAACAGAATTAACAGCTAAACCTCTTTTAAATTTCTTCTTCCCAGAAATAAAGTTTGATCAACCACTTAGTGGACAATTTGCAGCTAAAAGAACCGCTCTAAATAAAATAAGATTTGAAGAGGACTATGGGGTTGATGTGGGAATTGTACTGGATGCAGATGTTCAGGGTCTTCGTATAAAAGAAGTTGATATAGGTGATATCAAACATCAGATGTCTAATCTGGCAGATCTCAATGTAGTGGCCAATGAAGTGGTGCGAACTATTGTGGATAGGGCTATGGAATATGGTCGGGTGACCATGATGGATTCCATGGGAAAATACATTCGTATGGGGATATTAGGGCTTTCTTTATCATCTTTAGGTGTTTTTGGAGTATTTTTCATTAGAGTAATTCCAGCTACTATCTGGATAATAATATCTCTATTGGGCATGGTATTGGCAATATATTACATTTTTAAACTGATTAAAAGGTCTATCCACATGTTGATGCGGCATGAAGGAAGAACTCAGTCACTAAAATCTTTTACATATATGCATTTCCCTATACTGGTGTCAGGAATCATTTTGATTGCTATGCTTTCTACATTATTAGGGGCCGTGCATGTTGATGACGGTAAAATTTCTATAGAACCAAATTCTGGAAATCTAATTATATGGAAAAATTCTTCTGATAATAGAACATTTGATGTTCGTGGCCCTTATACTGTAGATAGTGCTTTGGAAAATGAAAATATTAGTATACGGATGTCTAGAGAAGCTATAGCTACTTTAGGCCTTAATTATGGGGATAAACTTTATATTGCTGGGCAGGGGTATGTTTTGAACCAGCCTCGGCCAGGGGAAGATAATATAATTAGGATACCCTTGCAAGCCCGTCAAAGCTTGTATATTGATGTAGGAGATGCCATACAGGATGGAAATCTGCGTAAAGTTTTTAATAATATTTATGCTCAAAAAAATGTTTCTACTGAGGAATCAGCTGCCAGTAACATTACACTTCAGGAAGGAATAATAATTCAAAATAATGAAGCAGTTGGTAGAAAGGTTGATATTTACGTGGATAATGAAAAATTGGTCACTACATCTGGTTTAATGGACAATGGATCTTACAATATTTATATCAATAATTTAAAGGTAAAAACTATTCAATTCACCGATAAACGTAGTTTGAATGAATATTTTGTTCAGTGGGGAACTCATGAGATTAAAATTGAAATCGGAGACTATATAACTACTGATGTAAAATTTGCACCAGTATCGGTAGGTAAATTTTTAAATTTTAATATCAATGGAACCCTTAAATAAAAATTAAAATTTTATTAGGCTGGCTCTTTTTATCATTGATATTTTAAATTAATTTAATTTCAATTTGAAAATAAAAATATTAAAAAAATTAATGATAATTAAATAGTAGCATTAATTATTAATAATAGACTTTCACGGCTTCATCCACATCATCATATAATCCTAATGCTGCAAGTGCACCTATTTTTCCATGTGAACCTGTAACTTCAATTAATTCCACCCCTACCTCTTTGGCAACGGATTCCGCTTCTTCAACAGTTATCATAGATTTTTTAGTTCTTTCAGCATATTCTCTTAGAGCTTTAGGAATTGATATACCTTCTAAAACAGCAATTGATGTTTTTTCGGACAATGTTTTTTCTTTTAAAATTTCTTGAGCTTTTTTAACTAACTTATCTTTTTCACCAGGTTTTACAGCAAAGGTGAGTGCAATAGAAACACAGTTTTGAGTTTTATGGGGATTGTGAGGATATAATTGTACAATAACATGATCTAAATATTGAAAACCTTGTTTGGCTAAATCCATAGCCATATTATGGGCCATGGTCCAAGTAGCACCTTCATCTTTAGTATCTGTGTCATCCACACCTAAAACCACTTTTTCAAGTCTAGGGGTGATAACTGCGGCCTTTCCCATCTTTGACCCACCACCTACATCATATAATTCAACTCTTTTTACTCCCTCGGCCATCCCCCGACACATAGCAGCCCCTACTCCCGCACCGGCTAGTCCCGCATGGACCACACGGACCTCATTTCCTTCTACGGCTACTTCTTCTATTCCTGCAGCATTTATGCTGGCCTTTAAATCCAGAGGTGTTTTCCCTATCTTAGTAATAAAAACGTGTTTATTCCCGTCTCGATATGATTTTAGGATTAATTCACTGGTTCTTTGATATTGGTGAACTATCCAGTGCGAACCAGATACACAGGGATGATATTCTACAATTTCTACCTGGTCTTGATCAACCATGGTGAGAACTTTTTGATAAGGAGCTATCCAGGGGTCGTTGAATTTTTCTTTTAGATCTTGAGGAGTCAAAATTTCCATTAAAATACCTCTAAAATTCTTTAAGAGATTTTAAAAGTTAATTAATTATAATTAGGCAAGAATATGCCATAAAATTAACTTTTTTAATTTATATATTAAAAATTATATTCTATTGAAGGTTTAATAAATTTGTGATATTAAAATTTAAACATCTTATTTTTATTCCTATTATTCTTATATATTAATATAATGATAACAAAAATAAATTAAATAATGAATTAAAGATTATTTTTATTCTATTTATATAATAAAAATATATAATAAAAAAAATTATAATTTGATTTGAATCAAATTATTTTAAACGGTCACACATCTTAACAACAGCTTCAACAGCTCTTTTACCGTATTCAACTCGTTGATGGGCTTCTATACGTGTCATACCTGGACCAGAAATTCCTAATGAAACAGGCTTGTCATATTCCAAGGCTAAATCTGCAATCTTCCGGGAAGCATGTTGTACTACGATTTGATCATGATCGGTTGATCCCTCAATAACTGCTCCTAAGGTGATTACTGCATCAATATTTTCTTGCTTTAAAAGTTTTTTTATGGCCAGAGGCATGTCAAAAACCCCAGGAACTGTAATTACTTCAGTTATTTCTGAATCTAAAAATTTAGCATGTTCTTTAGCAAGTTCAAGCATCATATGGGTTATATCATAATTAAATTCTGCCACAACAGCCCCAATTCTAATATTAACCATTTAATCTACCTCCAAATTAGATAATATTTATTTTCTTTAAACTGATATTTTAAAATATTTAAATTATTCACTTTTGCTAAAAATTCTTTTTTTTAATACTCATAGAATTAATCATGAATTAAATCCAAAGTAGTGCATAAGCTACACTACTGAATACCATGATAAATATTATAAAAAGAGCTATTGCCTGAGGTCTTTCCATTTTTTACGCTCCAAATGTTTTAGCAATCTCTTCCACGGTTGTAGCTAGTGTCTGGATTTCTTCGAAGTTATTATAATAGTGTACTGATGCACGTACTGTTCCGCCCTGTTCATAGGCACCAATATGCTTTATAGCAGGAATTGCGCAGTGATGACCACTTCTTACACATATTCCTCCTATTTCATCCAGAATTTTAGCCACATCATGGGGATGCATATTATTAATGTTAAATGATACAATACCATAAATATTTTGGGGATTTCCATAGCAAGTTACATTTTTTATACTGGCTAAGGATGAATAAAGCTCTTGAGTGAGATTTATACTATGTTTTTCAATTTTATTAAGCCCTATTCTATTAATATAGTCAATTGAAGCTCCTAAACCTATAAAACCTGCAATATTTCCAGTTCCACCTTCAAATCTTGCTGGAAATGTTTCTAATTCGAAATCATCTTCTGAAACATCCAGCACTGTTCCACCTCCCAGAGAAGTGGGTTCTAACTCAGAAACTCTTTTCTGGTTGCAGTAGAGAAAACCAGTACCAACTGGACCTAAAGTACCTTTATGTCCCGGAAAAGCTGCAAAATCTGCATTTATGTCACTAATATCTACTTTCATATGTCCTATGGATTGGGCGGCATCTATTAGATATAATAAATCTTTTTCTCTAGCAATTTTCCCAATTTCATGCACGTCCTGCACAGAACCTATAGCATTGGAAACATGGGTGACTGCAATAAGGCGGGTAGTTTCATCCACCGCATTTTCAATGGAATAAGGATCAACTATTCCGCTAGAATCAGTTTTGACAACTTTCAGATTAACTCCTTTTTTTCGAAGATTTAACCACGGCAGAAAATTAGAATGGTGTTCTATATTGGGCACAATTACAGAATCTCCCTTTTCAAAACTCAAACCATTGGCCACAATATTTATGGCTTCCGTGGTGTTTTTTGTAAAAACAATCTCTTCGGGAGAGGCATTTACGAAATTAGCAACTTTCTGTTTAGCCTCTTTCATTTTTTGGGTGGCTTTAATTGCTAAAGAGTAAGCTCCCCGTCCGGTATTGGCATTATAATTATAAAAGTAATCGCACATGGCCTCTACCACTGGTTTGGGTGTAGGGGTGGTGCTGGCGGCATCTAAGTAAATGACTTTTTCTAAAAGGGGAATATCGGCCCTTACTTCACTAGTTTCCATTGTAAATTTCTCCATCTTGTGGGAATTAACTAATTATCAATTAAATATAGTTTATAATATAAATATAATTAATCTAGATTTATTTTAATATACTAATTTAATATTTATACAATTTATTCTTTAATTAATTTCACATTATTATTTTCTTTTCCTTTCTTCAATATTCCTACTATAATAATTAACTATTGTTATATTTAGGTTTGAAAAAAAATTAGAAAGCAGATATAAAATGATTTTATAAGTTTTCTAATTTGTTTTTAACTTCAGTGGCCATGGCCATAGTAGAGGATTTACCACCTAGATCTTGGGTGACTACTTTTCCTTCTGCTAAGGTTTCAACTATAGCATTTTCCATTTTACGAGCTTCTTCAGTTTCATCCAGATAATCCAGCATCAAAACTGCAGATAACATCATGGCTGCAGGATTAGCAGTTCCTTTTCCAGCATGACTTGGAGCAGAACCGTGTACGGGTTCAAATAATCCTAGATTATCCCCAATATTGGCTGAAGGTATTAATCCTAGTCCTCCGACCAGTCCTGCACCTTCATCAGATAAAATATCTCCAAATAGGTTAGTGGTGACTATAACGTCGAATATTTCAGGTTTAGTTAGGAAATACATGGCGGTGGCATCCACATAGAAATCATTGGATTCTAATTGTGGGAATTCTTCAGCAACTTTGTAAAAGCTGTCTTTAAATACACCATCTGTCTTTTTTAAGACATTGGCCTTGTGCACAGCAGTTACACTTTTTCGACCGGTTTTAACAGCGTATTCAAACCCAAACCGGGAAATTCTCTCAGAAGCCTTTCGAGTTATGACTCTCTTAGCGATAGCGCCTTCGTCAGTTTCTTCTTCCAGACCAATGTACATTCCTTCCGTGTTTTCCCGAACAATTACAAAGTCTAAATTCTCAAATAAACTTTTTGTTCCAGGATATGATTTCACGGGTCTTAAATTGACATAGAGATCTAATTCTTGTCTCATTTTAACAATTACGTCTGCAGCGGATTCACCTGCAGCTCCAAATAAACAGGATTGAGAATCTTTTACAATATCAATTGTTTCTGGAGGCAGCGGTATTCCACTCACGGCTTCGTATTCATCACCGGCTTCGGCAAATTCATAATCAAAATCAAGGTCAACAGCTTCTAGAACATGAAGGGCTGCTTCCATTACTTCTTTTCCTATTCCGTCTCCGGGAATAACAGATATTTTGTACATGATAACACCAAGTGTCTAATTTTACTATTTAAAGCTTAAATTAGCATTATTTACTAATTTAATCAATCATAATCAATTTATTATTAATTTTTTAATTAAATTATCATATTAAAGAATAAATGAATTATTCCATTTGTTCTTTAACATAAGGGATTAAACCACCTTTATCAAGAATTTCCAGCATGAATTCAGGTAATTTTTGGAATTTGTATTCTTCTCCAGTTTCCAACTTACGAATAACTCCTTTGTCCATATCCACTTCGATTTTATCCCCAGTTTCTAAATGTTTAGATATTCCTGGAGCTTCTAAAAGTGGAATTCCTACATTTATGGAGTTTCTGTAGAAAATTCTGGCGAAGGATTCAGCAATAACTGCTGAAACTCCGGCACCTTTGAAGGCTAATGGGGCGTGTTCACGAGATGAACCACATCCAAAATTCTTTCCACCTAATATGAAATCTCCTTCATTAATTTTATTGTGGAAATCAGGGTCTAAACCTTCCATAACATGCTTCGCAAGTTCTTTAGGATCTATAACTACTAAATAACGTCCAGGAATTATGATATCTGTATCAATATCATCTCCGAACTTCCATACGTTTCCTTCCATAATAAACACCGCTATTGTTTTTATTTGTTCTATTTAGTCCTATTTTGCCTTTTTTAGCATCAGATTTTAATTGAGCTGTAGATGGAATAATAGGATTTTAGTATTAAAGTTTATTAATTAAAATTTAATATTTCTAGGATCAGTAATCTTTCCAATAATTGCAGAAGCTGCAGCCACAGATGCAGAAGATAAGTAAACTTCTCCTTCAGGACTTCCCTGACGACCTCTGAAATTTCGGTTAGAAGTAGATAAACTGACTTCGCCCGGTCCTATAAGTCCTACATGGCCTCCTAAACAAGGACCACAGCAGGGATTGGTCACCAGTGCACCGGCATCCACAAAGGTATTCATAAGTCCTTCATCTAAGGCTTTGGTATAAACTTCTCTGGAAGCAGGTATTACTAGCATTCGAACACTATCTGAAACATGATTTCCTTTTAATATTTTGGCAGCATCCCTTAAATCACTTATACGACCATTAGTACAGGAACCCAGGAATACTTGGTCTATTTCAATTCCATCTACATCACTAACTGGTTTTACATTATCTACGTGATGAGGGCAGGCAATTTGGGGTTCCAGTTCATTTACGTCAATGTGCATGGTTTCTAGAGACGGTGCATCTAAATCAGTTTTCATAACTTCGTAGCTTTTATTAGATCGGGCATTGACATATTGCAGGGTTTTTTCATCTGGTTCCACTAATCCCGTCTTTCCACCCATTTCAATGGCCATGTTACAGAGAACCATTCTATCTGATACATTCATCTCTTTAACAGTGCTTCCTACAAATTCACAGGCCTTGTAAGTGGCCCCATCAGCTCCAATTTGACCGATGATGTTTAATACCACATCTTTGGCAGAAACATAATTTCCGAGAGTTCCTTCTATTTCAAATCGAATGGTTTCTGGAACCTTAAACCATAGCTGGCCAGTGGAAAATACCATGGCCATATCTGTTGATCCTATTCCTGTAGAAAATGCTCCTAGTGCTCCATGAGTACATGTATGGGAATCAGTTCCTACAACGACTTCACCAGGAACTATATGTCCTTTTTCAGGCAGCACTTGATGGCATACTCCTTCCCGAACATCGTAAAAATTTTTTATTTTCTGCTCTTTTACAAACTGGCGCATTACCAAGTGATTATTGGCTGCATCTAAGGAATCTGCGGGGACTTGATGATCGAAGACTATAACTATTTTTTCTGGATCCCACACCTTGGGGGTTCCTATTTTTTCAAAAGACTCTACTGATAATGGTCCAGTGAGGTCGTGTGTCATGGCCACGTCAATGTTGGCCATAACAATTTCTCCAGCTTCTGATTCTTTTTTACCGGCGGATTTGGCCAGTATTTTCTCTGCCATGGTCATGGACATTTTACAATCCTCCTTATTTTCATTTTATTTTAGTTTATTCATAGAATCTAATTTTTGAGTTTGATTTTTTTAAAAATTAGATATAAATTGTTAAAAACATAAAATCAGGCCATTAATTTCATGGCTAATTTATTTTATAAAATAATAAAAAAGTTTTTCAAGTGCAAAATACGTAAAACCCTGATTAAAATTCCGTAATGGACATATTCTATGGAAATAGAATTTAAATTTTGATATAGGGTGTTTTCAGTTTTCATATGTAAAAAGATTTAAAATATTTTTAAACAGTCTAGCTGCTGGTTAATCTATTATATTGATAGTCTATTATATTGATAGTATATAAATCTTAAAAAATTTTCTAATTTTAGAATTATTTCACTATTGTCTTGTGGGAGTATATCTTTTTTAGTTATTTTTTTAATTAAAAAATCAATTATACTTCGATAAATCATTCAATAATAATATTTATCTAGATATCCTATTGATATACATATAAAAAAATTTAAAATGATATCTATGTATTAACTTGAATAATTAATATTTCTTAAATTAATAAAAATTATTAATAGAAATAATAATATTTATATATTGGTAATACTATTCTTAAATAAGGTGTTACCTAGCTAGTGAAATATATGATTATGTGCAATAGAAATCATTACTTTTCACAAGCTCTCACTAATATATTATAAAGATAGAAATTGAACATCATTATAAGAGAGGGACCTAAAATGAATGAGGAAATAATGCAGGAATATCAGAAAATTGAAGATAAGTTATCTGAAGTGGAGTTCCTGGAAAAAATGGACGAAATGAAGAAGGACTATGAAGATGTAAGCTTTATGAATGATATTGATATTGCGCGCATGATTGTAGGGCAGTTCATTAGTGAAAAAAATACTCCATTATCCCAAAAAAAAGAACATAGTATGGATAAAATTTCAAAAATGGAGGAAGGAGCCGACAAACTAAAAATTAAAGGTCGAGTAATGAGAGTTTCCAATCCAAAGCTTTTTACCAGCCGTAAGGGAAAAAACGGCAAAGTGGCAAATGTGGTTTTGGCTGATGAAACAGAAGAGGTAAAGGTTGTTTTCTGGACTGAAAACATAAAACTCCTTAAAAACATAAAAGAAGGAGATGTAATTGAGATTGATAAGGTGGCAGTAAGAGATGGTTACCGGGGAAGAAAAGAAATTCATCTTCAGCCTAGATCCACTCTGGAAAAAATAGAATCTGATGATAAATTACCTGATTACAGTGAGGAAATTACTGCTATAGGCTCTATTGAAGAAGATCAGGAAGTAAATATAATTGCTAGAATAATAAGGCTTCCGGGCATAAGAACCTTTGATAAAGATGGCAAAGAAGGTAAGGTAGCTTCCCTAGAACTTCAGGATGAAACTGGAAAGATTAGTTATACTCTTTGGAATAAGGACACAGATTTAATCAAGGAACTGGAACTTCAAGAAGGAGATTCTATAAAAATATTAGGTGCTCAAAGCCGGAAGAGGAATGACGAAATTTCTCTAACTCATCCCTGGGTGGGGCGGATAATTAAGGGAGATTATGAAGTTCCTGAAGCTGAAGAAAATGTTTTAAAAATAGGAGACGCCCATGAAGTAAAAGATGTCACTGTTATGGGTCTGGTAACTAAAGTACAGGATGCTATAATATTTGAACGATCAAATGGTAAATCTGGAGCAGTAAAATCAATAGAAATTATTGATGATACTGGTTCCATCCGGGTAACTCTTTGGAATGATGATACTAATCTGGAAATCAATAAAGGAGATATAGTAAAAATTACTGGTGGAAACGCTGAATTTGATGAATACTCTCCTTCTGGATATCGTTTGAATACCAATTGGAATACTAGTATTGTTATTAACCCAGAATCTGATGGAAATCTACGGGAAGTTCTTCAAGAATATAAAAAACATTTAGAACCTGTTAAAATCGGAACCATAAGTGAAATGGAAGATGATGGGGAAGAAGTAGATATTGTAGGTCGTGTGGTATCTATTAGTGAAGCTCGAGAATTTCAGAGAGAAGACGGAACTTCTGGATTAGTACGTTCTGCAGATATGGCCGATGAGAGTGGTGCGGTTAAAATTTCATTGTGGGATGAAAAGGCCCATACTAACTTGAAATTAGGGGAAGCTCTCAGAATAGAAAATGCCCGAACCAAGTTAGGACTTTATAGTGTGGATCTCAGTGTGGGAAAAACTGCTAGGGTAATGAATCCTCTACCTGAAGATTTAGAAGGATTGCCTTCATTGGAAGAATTGGAAGAAATGATTTACACAACTAAAAAAGTTGATGATCTGGAAGAAGACGATCGTAATGTGAGGGTAATTGCTCGGGTTATTGATTTATATGATCCTAATGAGTTCCAACGAAGCGATGGAAGCCCGGGAATAGTCAGATCCATGGAAATTGCGGATGATACTGGTGCTATTAGGGCATCTCTGTGGGATGAAAAAGCAGAAATTCCAATTACTATTGGGGATGCTATGCGTATAGAAAATCCTAGGGTGACTTTCCGTAATGACAATCTGGAATTGAGCATTGGTAGAAACACCCAAATGGTTAAAGCTAAAGATAAAGACTTAGAGGGCTTGGCCACATTTGAAGAATTGGAAGAGATGATTTATCAGCCCCGAAATATTGAGGATCTGGATGAGGAAGATAGAAACATCAAAGTTTCTGGAGAAATCACAGATGCCTTTGGTGGTCGAGTATTATCTTACAGGTGTCCTAATTGCAACAACCGTTTAGAATCAGTAGAAGAAGAGTATGTTTGTGATTTCTGCGGTGAAACCACGGAAGAGCCAAAATATCTGCTCATGCTTCCTGCAAGAATTGCTGATGACACTGGAGAAATTAGAGTAACCTTCTTTGGAAAACAGGCTGAAAGACTGCTGGGTATGACCACTCCAGAAGTGGCTGATATCATTGCCAAAAGTGCAGATGAAGGTGCCTTAGAAGATAAAGTAGAAGATTTAAATGGATTACATATAACGGTTATCGGTGATGCTAAATTTGATGAATATAATGAAGAAATACGCCTAAATCCTAAAAAAATTCTTGAATTTGAATTATAAGTTATAATCATAGAATAATGATTTAACTTAATTTTAAATTCAATATAAAATTCATTAATATAAGTCATAAACTAACAAAAAATTCAATAAATTAAGATTAAGGGAGATTAAACATGGTAGAATTAGAAGATTTGCCTAATGTAGGCGAAAAAACTGCCCAAAAACTTCGAGATGCTGGATTTGCGGATATGATGAGGCTGGCAACAGCTACAGCTAAAGAATTATCTGTTAAAGCAGAAAT
>JAHFBZ010000013.1 GCA_023249725.1 Methanobacteriaceae archaeon | reverse complement strand
TGGGTAAGATTAAGAAGTTGGATAAAGGTGCTAAGAAGTTAGCGGATCGTTTTTTGGATCTTCGTCAAGCAGTTAAGATGAATACTTTTAATAGGTCTCCTATGACTTTTGGTGCTAATGAGATTGCTTGGACTCGTTTTTTGGCTGGTTGTAGTGCGGTGCATAGTGGTAGGAATGTTATTAGCGCAGAGGATATTGTAATTGGGAATAAGGTTTATATTAAGTTGGTTAATACTGATTTGGATAGTTTGATCAGGTCTTTATAAGAGAGGTACTTTTCATGGGGTTTTTTGATAAAAGTAATGAAGAAGTCGTGGACCGTGTTCTCAGTGATTTTGGTAATCTTAATGGCGTAAAAGATGTGGTGGATGGTTATTTGGCCTTAGTTGAGTCTGAGGTTTATAAGAAGACGGTTTTCATTGGTTTTGATGGTGGGGCGGATGTTGATGTCGAGGATCTTGTGCTGGTGAAGTGTGCGGTTAAGTATTTGTCTACTTTTCCTTTGCGCCTGCCTTTTATTCCTTTGTTTGATGTTAAGGATTTTTATGTGACATATACTTTCATTTGGAATATTTGGCGCTGCCAATTAGGCCGAGAACTGAGCTTAGAAGAAAACACAACAGTATTCCACAGCAACCTAACCACACGAATAATATTCCTCTTAGAAGATTTTGATTCCAACTTGGAAACTCCTCCAGTTGATGAAGAGTTTTTTAGGAAGTTGGTAAGATTAAGAAGAAGGATAAACGTGCTAAAAAATTGATTGATGGATTTTTAGATATTCGGCAGGTAATTAAAGTTAATACATATTGTGAATCACCAGTTACTTTTGGTGTTAATGAGATTGCTTGGTTGGACTTTTTGGCCGGCTGCAGTGCCGTTAAAGAAGGTCGTAATTATCTAAGTGTGTCTGATATTGTAACAGCTAATAAAGTTTACATTAAATTAGTTAATACGGATTTGGATAGTTTGATTAGGTCTTTATGAAATGTTTAATAAGGGTTTATTGATAGGTGATTTTTGATGGTTGTTTGGCGTAATGTTTTTGCGGTTATAGTTGCTATTTTAAGTTTTATTGTTGGTGGATTGTTGTTATCTGAGATTTTTCTCACTTATTGGCCAGATTTCAAATTTAATGGCCTGTCCCGGCTGATACTTTGGGGAGTGCTTTTATTATTGGCTTCAGTGGTTTATAATTTGATAAAAGTTGATAAAAAGGATGGAATAAAAGAAGAAATAAAATAATCACTATTTATTTTATGAATTTAGATATTTTTTTATATTCTCATTTTTTTATATTTTGATTGAATTTCTTTTTTTTAATAGCATGTTGTTTGCTTTTAGTTTTAATATTATTTTCCAAGCATTTTAGGCCGTTGAAGCATTTTATTTGGAATATTTTTAATTATGTTTCTTATAAATCGGGCGAGGCCTCTAAGAAAGCTGGGAAAACAGGTAATTTCTGGGATTTCTGGAATACAACCATGTTTCATGTCTATGGTTATAGTAACCTGGATAAGACTTGGGGTGGTGGAAATATAAAATGGCTCCTGGATGGTTTGGCCGGAGTGGATGAACATGGAAATGTCTCTGTGGGCAATTTCTTAATAGATTTAATTGCTATTATTCCTATTGCACGATTAGCTACTGGTGGAGGTAAATATTTAGCTAGAATACTACCTAAAAGCTTAAAAAACAATAAATTATTATCTAATTTACTTAAAACATTAAAAAACAGTGAAAAATATTTTCAACTTAAGAATGTTTTCAAGTATTTGCTTGAAAAACTGCATTTGAATAACAGAAATATTAAGGATTTAGTTTCTGTTGTGGGTAATGTTTTGTTTCCGGGTGCTAGTACTTTGGTTGATGTTTTTGCAAAATTTGTTGGTCGTGTTGCGGCTAAGAGTAAGAAAAATGTTGTATTGGATTATTTAAATAAGGGTTTGAAGTCTTTTAGTGCTTATCAGTTTAAGCGTTCTATTGTGACTGATTGGGGAGGTTTTGTCAATGCTCCTAATAAAACAAGGTATGTAAAAAATAAAGTAAATGCTTTTAAAAATGTTTTAGTTAAAAATTTTAAATATGCTGCTAAAAAAACTATTAAGGGTGTTTATAAAGCTGTGAAACCACATATTCCTAAAAAAATCGTAAAAGGCCTTAGTAAAGAGTATAAAGAATATAAAAAGAAAGGAAAAAAGGGTTATATTAAATCTAAGTACCATCAAGCTCAAAAGAAATGGAAAAAGGCAAAAAGTAAAGTTAAAAGTTTTAATAAAAAATATGTAAAACCCGTTGCTCATAAATATTTAGATCCAATTAGAAAAACTAAAATTTATAAAAAACTTAGAAATGCGCCTATTATAAAACAAGGACTGGATTATTTGAGCAAGACAGGTAAAAAATGGCATTTATGGTAAAAAAATAATCACAATAAAACACGATAAATTTTACTAAAACAAAAATAAAATTTTAGGAGGATAGGTCTAAAATGGGGTTTATTAACAATATTATAGGCTTTTTAAGTAACGATACAAAGGAAGAGAAGGTTGAGAAGTTTCTTAGTAATTTTGGTGATATTGGTGGTGTGGTTGAGTTGGTGGATTTGACTTTGGAGTTGGAGCATTCCAGTGTTTATAAGGATTTGACTTATGTTGATCTGGATGAAATCAATGAACCTGGTGTAGATACTAGTGAAATTGAGGAGGTCCCTTCTTTTGTTAAATATGCTGCTGAGAATATGAGTGATTTTCCTCTACGCACATCATTCACCGGTTTACTGGGACCTAAAGATGTTTGGCTTCATTTTACTTTTATTCCTAGTCTTTATTTTCTTAGGGTGGGTCGTAAGTTGACTTTGGATGATTATCGGATGTTTTTTGGTAGTGTTTTGCCGGTTCGTTTGATGTTTTTGTTGGAGGATTTTGATTCGTCTAAGGAGACGCCTGAAGTCACACCAGACTTTTTCAAAAAACTAGGTAAACTAAAATGGGAAAACAAAAAAGCAGGCAAGCTAAATTTGGCTTTTAATAATCTTAGGCTGAATATTATGGTTAATACTTGGCCAGGTAATGATTTCACTCCTATTTCGGTTAATGAGCAGGCTGCTACTCAGTTGTGGGCTGGTTGTAGTGCGGTTTTGGATGGTCGTGATCGTATAAGTGTTGAAGATGTTTTGGTGGGTAATCGTGTTTATTTGAAGTTGGTTAATTGTGATGTTATGAAATGGTTGTGATTTAATCAGGATGTTATGAAATGTTTAAAGGTGTTTTGATGGGGTGATTTTTTATGGTTGTTTGGCGTAATGTTTTTGCTATTATAGTTGCTATTTTAAGTTTTATTGTTGGCGGATTGTTGTTATCTGAGATTTTTCTCACTTATTGGCCAGATTTCGAATTTAATGGCCTGTCCCGGCTGATACTTTGGGGAGTGCTTTTATTATTGGCTTCAGTGGTTTATAATTTGATAAAAGTTGAAGAAAAGGATGGAATAAAAGAAGAAATAAAATAATCACTATTTATTATAAATTAAACTATTTGCCCTTATTTTTTAGTGGCGGGATTTTCATGAGGGCCCATACTTAATATTTGCTGTAAAAAGAAAAAGATGAAGGAGATAGATTAAAAGATCTGGGATTAAAATCAATTTAACTCACTAACCACTTCTTTAATAAGACAATTACAGCTTTATTCGGGATGCTTTGAAATATCTTTCAACAATTTAATCAAAATATCTCTATTTTTAAAATTATTTTGAACAAATAAAAAAACATTATTATTTAACAAGTTTCACCAAGTCACATACTCTCAGGAGCACTAACTCCCAGTAATTCCAGACAATTATGGATGGTAATCTTACTGTGATCCACCAGAATCAAACGGGCCTTCTCATAATCGGAACCAATCACGGGAGTGGCCTTGTAGAATTTATTAAATGCACTGGCCAGATCTTGAGCATACTGGGCCAGATTATGTACTCTTCTGATTCGAGCAGATTCATCAACTACATTAGGGAATTTGGAAAGAGTCCGGATTAAGTCAATTTCCACCTCATCCAGTACCCAGTTTTCTTCTAATTGCAAACCTTCAAGTTTTCCATCTTTTAAAAGGCCAGATTTTTCAAGTAATTTACCGGCCCGGGCATGGGCGTACTGAATAGAAGCACAACCCCTCTCAAAGCTCAAAGCTTCATCCCACTTAAATACAATGTGCTTTTCTGGGGATAAACGAGCAATGTAATATCTTATGGCCCCAATACCAATTTCTCTGGCGATTTTCTGAGATTCTTCTTCAGATAAATCAGATCTTCGGGATTTAATTTCTTTCATGGCCCTATCAATGGATTCATTCATTAAATCATCTACAGAAATAAATACTCCTCTTCGAGTGGACATGGAACCTTCAGGCAAGGTTATGAATTCATAGAAAATGACTTCAGGAGATTTTCCACCTAAAAGTCCCATAGCAATTCTTATTTGATCAATGGCTAGTTTATGGTCAGATCCTAAAATATCTAGCACCACATCTCCTTTTTCAGATTTTTCCAGGTGATAGGCCAGGTCTCTGGTGGAATAAAGAGAGGTTCCATCAGAGCGGGTTAGTATCAGTTCCTTTTCTATGCCAAATTCTTCTAAATCTAGGTAGAGAACTTCATTGGTTTTGGTGCGGCCGCTTTCCTTGAGGCGCTCCACCACATCCCACACGGCATTGTTTCTCACGAATTTCCCTTCCCATACAAAATCGTCGTGATGCACATGTAAACGGTTCATGGTGATTTCCATACCTTGTAGGCAGCTATCTACGGCAAGTTTAAATGTGGCATTAAGTTCTTCTTCTTTCCCTGATTCATAACGCCTAATAAGTTCATTAATTTCTTCTCTTAATTCCGGTTCTTCTTTTAATTTTTCATTGACTTGGAAGTAGAGTTTACCAATTTGGTGATCCTTTTTTTCACCTTTCCCATATTCTTCCAGTTTTTTACCAAGATTTAACATTCCCCAAACTACCATGGCGATTTGACGCCCCATATCATTGACATAGTACTGGGTTTCCACTTCATAACCTGCTGATTTTAAAACCCTAGCTAGTGAATCACCAATAATGGCATTTCTAATGTGTCCAATGTGTAATGGCCCATTAGGGTTGGCTGATGTATGTTCCAGAACCACTTTTTCGGATAATGAGGGTAATTGACCGTAATTTTCATCTATTCCTTCTAAAACTATTTTTGAAAAGTTTTGATAATTTACATAGAAATTTATGTAAGGTCCCTTTGATTCCACTTTAAGGAATGTTTCTGGAGTATCCAGAACCTTTAAAATGTTTTGAGTTATTTCCATAGGAGATTTTTTCAGTTCCTTGGCCAGCTGGAAGGAAATTGTAGTGGCCAAATCACCCATTTGGGGATTGGGTGGTATTTCCAGTTTTATTTCGTCAGGAATTGGATAATCAAGCTTATTTAAAGCTGTTTTTAATGAATTTAATGCTTCTTCTTTAATTAATGCAAACATGAATACACCTGGCAAATGTTAATAAAAATATTGATTAATAGAATAAATCATTTAAATTAAGTAAAACTACTTTTATTATAAATCATCTTTATGATTTAATTTCTTTTATTAATAAAATTAACATTATTTATGGGGAAATTATAATAAAAATTTATAAAATTAATTAGATAAAAACAATTTTTTTACTTTAATTTAAAATAAAAAGGAATTATTAAGTGAAGGATTTATCCTTAATTCCTTAACTTAATTATAATCCCCTAATCCACAGAGTTATATATCCAATTCTAGGAATGAAAATCGGCTGATTTCCTATAGTTATTACTCTAGCAGTTATTTGCGAGGGATACGCTACTGCAGGATCGGGAATGGGATTATTATCTCCTTTTATAATGTAATATTTTGTACCGTTTTTAGCGGTTCCAGTTGCAACAACCCGGTGAATGACTGGATCCGGGAACCAGTTGGCATTGTAAATTACAATATCTCCTTTTTTAACGTCTTCTGGGTTAAACTCGTGGATTCCTAAAAAATTTGCTTTTTCTACTAGAACTATGTCACCTCGGTAAAAAACCGGTTCCATACTTTCAGATACCACAACATTCATGTGCTGGGCTGCTATTACTCCAATGATAATAATTGCGATATAAATTGCAATTTCTTTGATTTGATCGTTATCACCCATTCAAACACCTAATTTCCCTGTGATTTATTTAAATTTTAAGATATTGATTTAAATTTTACTTATTAATTTCTAAATTGGGTTAAAAATATTAATTCAATAATATTTTATCAAAATTACTTTATTCAAATGAATATTCTTCACTTTTTATCATTGAAAGCAAATTGTTATTATACTTATGCCCAACTTAGTTTTCCATATTTTTAGATTTTTAGAGATATTATCTTAAAATTCCACCTTTATCTGCTGAACTGACCAGTTTTTGATATCTGGCAAGCCAACCCTTAAGTTTGCGTTCAGGCTTAGTTGCAGATGCAATTCTTTCTCGAATCTCATCATCAGAAAGTTCTACTTCTAGAATTCTTTGAGGTATGTCAATTTTTATAATATCTCCGTCACGGACTGCTGCTATAGGTCCATTTGCCATGGCTTCAGGAGATACATGGCCAATGCACGGACCTCTAGTTCCTCCAGAGAACCTTCCATCTGTTATAAGGGCCACAGATTTTATTCCCATCCCCACAATGGCGGATGTTGGATTTAACATTTCTCTCATACCTGGGCCGCCCTTAGGGCCTTCATATCGAATTACAATAATGTCTCCTTCTTTTATCTGATGGTCAAATATGGCCTCTACACACTCATCTTCGCTGTTAAATACTCTAGCAGGTCCATTATGGGCCATCATATTCTCATCAACGGCACCTTGCTTTATAACTGAACCATTAGGTGCAAGATTGCCCTTCAGAACAGCTATTCCTCCTTCACTATGCACTGGATTTTCTAGAGGCCGAATAACTGTTTCATCACGCACTTCCACCCCTTTCAGATTTTCTTCTACAGAAAGGCCGGTGCATGTTGGATTTTGAGTGTTTATCTTACTTGCCAGAGTTTTTAAAACAGCTGGAATTCCTCCGGCCCGGTCCAGGTCCAGCATCATGTGTTCTCCTGCAGGGGATATGGATGCAATGTGAGGAATTTCCGTACTCATTTTATCAAAAAGCTCCAGATCAACTTTAACTCCTTTATCTTCCAGTTCGCTAGCAATGGCTGGAATGTGTAGGGTAGTATTGCTGGAACCACCTAATGCTAAATCAACAGCCACCGATGTTCTAAATGCGTCTTGAGTCATTATTTGAGAAGGTAATATTTGTTCTTTAACCATTTCTACTATGCGGGCACCAGATAATCGTGCAATACGCATTTTTTTAGAATCTACAGCATGAGCTGTAGCGCATCCTGGTAAACTCATACCTAGAGCTTCAGTGAGACAGGCCATGGTGTTGGCAGTGAATAAACCCGCACAGGATCCTGCTCCAGGACAGGCACATCTTTCTAACTCACCCAGTTCTTCTTCAGTCATTTTTCCAGAAGTGACAGCTCCTACTCCTTCATAGACATTTATGAGGTCTACAGATTTGCCTTGGAATTTTCCAGGCATCATCGGCCCTCCAGTAACTACAATGCAAGGTATATCTAGCCTTGCAGCGGCCATGAGCATACCTGGAACTACTTTATCACAAGTAGGCATTAAAACCAGCCCATCTAAGCTGTGGGCTTGAGCCATGCTCTCTACAGTATCGGCGATTATTTCCCTTGATGCCAGTGAGTAACGCATTCCATCATGATTCATGGCAATTCCATCACAAATGGCCATGGTATTAAATTCAAATGGTACTCCGCCAGCTTGACCTATTCCAACTTTAACAGTATTTGCTAACTCTCTTAGGTGAATATGGCCAGGTACTATGTCGGTGTAGCTATTGGCGATACCTATAAATGGTTTTTCAAAGTCATCATCAGTCACGCCGCAGGCCCGGAGTAGAGACCGGTGAGGGGCTCTTTGTATGCCTTTTTTTATGTTATCACTTCTCATGAAACCACCATAATTTTTATTTTTTATAATTAATATTGAAATGTAATTAAAATTAGATTAATAAAATCATTAAATATTATTTTATATTTGAAACTTATATATATTAAACATGGATACTTTACTAATTCTGAAGTTTGTTATTGCCCTAGCCATTGGTGCACTGGTTGGTCTAGAAAGGGAACGAAAAAGTAAGGAAACTGAATTTGCAGGAATAAGAACTTTCATCTTTATAGCCCTTTTAGGTATATTATCGGCCTATCTATCGGTGATATTTACCTATTTCTATTTAATAGCATTCGCAGGACTTTCATTTTTGGTAGGACTTAGTTACTGGGTCGGCACTCGGGATAATGGGGACTTGGGCCTTACTACAGAAGTAGCTGCTCTTTTAACTTTTTCTCTGGGATTAATGTGCTACTGGGATGATGGATACAAGCTGGCACCTATTCTAGCCATTATAATAACTACTTTACTGGCTTTAAAACCACGTTTACACAAAATAGCGCAAAAAATCAGCCAAAAAGAGATGACAGATACCTTAAAATTCTTGATTATTGCCTTTGTTATTTTGCCTCTTTTACCTAACCAGACCATGGGGCCCT
The DNA here is from genome assembly GCA_023249725.1 of Methanobacteriaceae archaeon. Classification (GTDB taxonomy): domain Archaea; phylum Methanobacteriota; class Methanobacteria; order Methanobacteriales; family Methanobacteriaceae; genus UBA349. The sequence continues at coordinate 27,720 of JAHFBZ010000013.1, read as the reverse complement.
GGGAGGTGTTTAATCCTTATCAGATATGGCTCATGGTAGTCTTTATTTCGGGAATAAGTTATGCGGGTTATATTTTGATGAAAATTGTAGGCCCTGAACGCGGTCTGGGCCTGACTGGAGTTGTGGGAGGATTAGTTTCTAGTACTGCAGTCGTCACTGCTATGGCGGCTAGAGTAAAGGAATCAGATGCTTTAATGAAAGCAGCCGTTTTTGCTGCTGTGGTGGCCAGTTCCATGATGTTTTTAAGGATATTTTTCGCAGTTCTGGTTATAAATTCGTCTCTGGTACCGTATTTAGCCGCGCCTATGGTCGTAATGGGAGTTTTAGGAATTTTATTGGGAATTGCTGTATGGAGAAGTTCCACGGTAAAAGAGATGGAAACCAAGGTTAAGCTGAAAAATCCTTTTTCACTGAAACCGGCTCTAATATTCGGAGCCTTATTTATATCTATACTTTATATTAGTAAGATAGCCAGCATTTATTTCGGAAGTCAGGGCGTTTATGTGGCAAGTATAATTTCAGGGGTTGCTGATGTGGATGCTATAACTATCAGTATGGCCCTGCTGGCTCAAAATGGCACAATTTCTTCGGTCACAGCAGTCACAGCTATTACTCTGGCCAGTATTTCCAATACTATAGTTAAATTTGGAATTGCATTATTTTTAGGGACTAGGGGCTTTGGAAAAAATATAGGTGTTTTATTTGCTATTATTATAGCAGCAGGATTGATAGCAATTCTTCTTATTTAATTAATTTGATTCACTAAGCTTATCTAAAAAAATAATAGAAACAATTATATTAAAAATTAATAAGAATGCTTAATAATAATCATTTGAGTTAAAAAAATATAATAATTTGCCTTTAAAAAATTAGATCAGGATCTTATCATGGTCAAAATCATCTTGTATTTTTCTACTGCATGCAGTGCATGAGGGACATTGGCGGGCATTATAATTATTTCCCCTTTTTCGACCGTATTTTCTTCGCCCCCAAGGGTTATCCGTGCTGTTCCATCAACTATATGCACCATAGCATCAAAAGGAGCGCTGTGTTCACTGAGGCCTTCTCCCTTATCAAAGGCAAATATCGTCACGGTGCCAGTCTCTTTTCTCACTATTTCTCTACTCACTACCGATCCTGTTTGATAATCTATTAAATCATCAATGGCCAGTGCTCTTGATTTTAGGTCTTCCTGCATTTAATCACCATCTTTAATGTTTATTTTTTAAATAATAAAAACATTATTTCTTTTAAACTTATTTTTTTAATTAATTCTTTAACATTATGAATAGGAAAAAAATGAAAATATAATTTTTACAGATAAAAAGAAGGTGTAAGCAACTTCTAAACCAATTAATTAATTAATTAATTGTAGAATTACTAAAAAAGAAAATATAATATATGGGTCTAATTAAAGTCCCATAATCTTTTTAATATCTTCTTCTGCATCACCGATTGGTGTAAGGTCATAGTTTTCTACTAAGACATTAAGGATATCATCATTGGCCCATCCAGGCAAGATTGGTCCGATGTACATTCCTTTAAGATCTAGGGCCAGTAAACTCCAGAGGATAGCAGCGGCTTTTTGTTCCATCCAGCTTAGGACAATGGTTAATGGTAGCTCGTTTAACCCTACACCGAATAATTCGGTTAAAGCTACTGCAACATCCACTGCAACTATAGCATCGTTACATTGGCCGATATCTATGAGCCTTGGTACTCCTTCGATGTCTCCTAGATCCATAGCATTGAATCGGTATTTACCACAGGCCAGGGTTAAAACCACGGTGGTGTCTGGTAAATTTTTCACAAATTCAGTATAGTATTTGGCCTGGATTAATGGAGAGTCACATCCACCTACTAATATGAATTGTTTGATTTTTCCAGCTTCTACTAGTTCTTTAATTTTAGGAGCTAGTGATAGGATAGTTGAAGCTCCGAATCCAGTGGTTAAAGTGGTTTCTTTTACTTCTTCTTCTAGATCGCCTAATTCTAAGGCCTTTTCAATGGCAGGGGTGAAGTCGTAATCTTCAATGTGTTGTACTCCTGGAAGTTCGGCTACGCCCACAGTGTACATTCTTTCTTTGTACTCGTCTTTTGGAATTAGAACACAGTTAGAAGTTCCTACAATGGCTACTGGGTATTTGGAGAAGGTATCTCTTTGATCAAACCAAGGGCCTCCTAATTGTCCCACTAAATGCTTGTATTTTTTAAGCCCAGGGTATCCATGAGCAGGGAGCAATTCTGAGTGGGTGTAAACATTAATTCCTTTTCCTTCGGTTTGCTTTAATAGTTCTTCTAAAGCTTTTAAACTGTGTCCGGTGGCTACAATCCCAGGGCCTTTTACAGCACCAACAGGCACTTCAGTAGGTACTGGTTCACCATAATTATCTATATGGGCCTTTTTTAGAAGTTGCATGGTTTTAATATTCATGTTACCTGCTTCTAAAGCCAGTTCTACAAATTTACCTGCATCAAAGTTTACATTGGTTAAGGTAGAGTAAAATCCTCTTGCTAGAAATGCATCAACTTCATCATCAGTGTAACCTAATTCTCGAGCATGGTAAAGGTAAGCACTTATTCCTTTAATGGCAAACAGTAGGTTGTCCTGTAATCTAGCAACGGTTGGTTCTTTTCCACATACTCCTCTAATAGTACATCCAGTTCCCTTTGCAGTTTGGGAGCACTGGTAACAAAACATATCTAATGAATCCTTTTTCTCCACTTTATCTCCTCCTTCAACGGCCTCATTTTGATTTTTATTAATTCCACGAATTGAATCTATAAATCCCATTTTATCTCCTCTATAATGTCTTAATATTTGAATAATGGCGTTCTTATATGGCCTCAAACTGATCTTTACCCACAAAACACAGCGGGCAGACCCAATCATCAGGAAGGTCTTCAAAAGAGGTTCCAGGATCTATACCATTTTCAGGGTCTCCATTTTCGGGATCATATATGTATGCGCAAACTATACATCTGTAATTCATTTTTTATCTCCAGATTTTTTCCCTATATTAAAACTTATTAGCAAAGTATAAATAACTTTTGTCACTAACAGAGTATAAAATGAAACAAATATATTTCTAAATTTATTTCTATTATTAAATTTCATATATTTCTAAAAAAGATGATTTTACAATCTAATGAGAAATATACTGAGAATTAATAAGGAGAATAGAAAATTAATACAGCATTGATTAATGAAAATAATCTAATTAATATTATTATTGGATAAAATCAAAATTTAAATTAATTCAGCTTTAATTAGGAGCTAAAAAGATGCCTATCGACCAAAAAACATGGGATTCATTGAAAACAATGGGATTAACTGATTATGAGGCCACTACTTATCTGGCGTTGACCTCCATGATATCCGGCACAGCCACCGAAATTAGTATGGCCTCTAAAGTCCCTAGATCTCGCGTATATGATATACTGAAGGCTATGGCCCGCAAAGGATTTGTGGAAATTGAAAGAGGCAGACCATTAAAATACAATGTTGTTCCTCCGGCTGAAGTTTTTTATAGAAATAAGCAGAAATTACTGGAAGATTTGGAAGAAGCTGAATTGGATCTCACCAGCACTTATGAAAGCCAAATTTCCAAATTACCAGCACCCATATGGCTTATTCACGGCCCTGAAAAAATTATTCGCAAAGAAATGGAAATTATAACTCGGGCCAAGGAAAGCATTAATATAAGGGCCGGGTTTATGTTCAAAGAAGAGGCAGAGAATCTTAAAGAAAAAATTAATCAGGCCGCACGCAGGGGAGTAAAAACTAAAATAATGGCAGCTCCTTTTACTGTTATTGATGATAAAAAAATCCATTTATCCAAGGAATTGAAGGGAATAAAGGCCGAAGTTAGAATTTACCAGATACCCTTTGTTAAAATGATTGTTAGGGACGGTACAGAAATGATGCTAATATTTTCCAAATTTTCAGGAGAAGAGAAGAAGTCCGTCGCCCAAAGTGCTATTGGTGTCTGGAATCAGTATCCGGAAATCGCTCAAAACTACGCCAATGTATTTGAGAATATGTGGGAAGGAGATATGCCTAAAAGACCAGAAAAATCTAAAAAAAAATAGTTTTAAAGATTAATTTTGATTTATATCTTTTAATCTTCAGCTTCATCTTCTTTATTAATTAATAAAAAATAAACAAATATTTCTGTTATTATAGTGAACTATAAAATTAATATAATGAATAAATGAAAAATCTTTTTCTTGAGGATAATCTTATATAATAATATTGCAGATTTTATTTATAGATAATTATATAATATTTTTATATTAATTCTAGAAGATTATACTCCTTTTCATAGGAGAAGGTGATTAAATGCGCGTACTTTTAATTCATTCTGATTATTTAAAGTATCAAACCAAGTCTAAAACGAAAATAGCTGAAAAAATAGACGATGAAAAGAAAAAAGGATCATTTGAAAATTCTCTGGTAGCTTTCACTGCTGTAGAAAAGGAAGATGAAGCAGATATGCAAGGTGTAGTAGAAAATGCTGTAAAAGAAATAGCTGATGTTTTCTCTAAAGTAGGAGCCGAAAATGTGGTAGTTTACCCCTATGCTCACCTAAGTTCTTCATTAAGTTCTCCTGATGCAGCTAAAAAGATTCTGATTGAAATAGAATCTGAACTGGCTGAAATGGATATAAAAGTGGCCAGAGTTCCCTTTGGATGGTACAAATCCTTTGAGGTATCCTGCAAAGGACACCCATTATCTGAACTTTCCCGTACCATAACTTCTCAAAAAACTGAGGAAAAAGAGAAGGAAAAAGGAGAAGAATCTAAATGGTACATTTTGGATGAAGGCCAGCTTATTGCTCCGGAAGAATTTGACTTCTACAACAAGGACTTGGAGCAATTGACCAAATACGAACTGGGAAAATCAGAATCATCTGGTGAAGAACCACCTCACGTCAAATTAATGAAAGAAAAGGGTTTAGCAGATTACGAACCTTCTGCTGATGTAGGACACCTTAGATGGTATCCTAAAGGTAGATTAATAAGAGATCTGCTGGCAGATTATGTTTATTTGCTGGTAACTAAAGAGGGAGCCATGCCAGTGGAAACTCCAATCATGTATGATCTCGCTGATGATGCTATTCGAGTACATGCCGAAAAATTTGGAGAAAGGCAGTACCGACTAGGCCACAAGAAAAAAGAACTCATGCTCAGATATGCCTGCTGTTTTGGGGCCTTTAGAGTATTATCTGATTCTTTCCTGACCTGGAAGAATTTACCTGCCAGGATATATGAACTTTCCACTTACAGTTTCCGAATGGAGAAAAAAGGGGAAGTTGTAGGACTTAAAAGGCTTCGTGGATTCACTATGCCGGATTTACATACGGTGTGCCGGGATTTAGGCCAATCCCTAGTGGAATTTGACCGGCAAATTGACCTCTGTATGCGGACTGGGGAAGACTTCAATGTTAATTATGAAGTTATTTTCCGGGCCACAAAGGACTTTTATGATGAGTATAAAGAGTGGATGCATGCTTCTGCTCAAAAAATTGGAAAACCTGTGCTCCTGGAGATTTTACCAGAGAGAAAAAACTACTGGATTTCTAAAATGGACTTTGCTGCTATTGATTATCTGGGAAGGCCTATAGAGAATCCAACTGTACAGATTGATGTGGAAAGTGGTGAGAGATTTGATATAACCTTTCTGGAAGAGAATGAACAAGAAGACTATCCAATAATTCTTCATTGCAGTCCTACCGGAAGTATTGAACGTGTAATTTGCAGTTTGTTGGAAAAAACAGCGGTTGAAATGGATGAAAAGCCTCCAATGTTACCCGTATGGCTTTCCCCTACTCAAGTGAGAATACTGCCTATTGCTGAAAGACACATGGATTATGCTCTGGAATTAGCTAGGGAATTAAAGGACCATAATGTTCGGGTGGATGTGGATGACCGACCTGAAAGGGTAGGTAAGAAAATCAGAAATGCCGCCACTGATTGGGTGCCTTATGTGGCTGTTATTGGGGATAATGAATTGGAAAGTGAAGAATTAACCATTAACATTCGTGAAACCCAGGAAAAACAGGCTATGACTAGAGAAGATCTGGTAAAATTAGTTAAACAAGAAACTAATGAAATGCCATTTAGGGCTCTGCCACTGCCTTTAAAGTTGTCTGAGAGAATAAATTTCTAAATAATTTTAAATCAGATCACTTTATCTGATTTACCTCCTTTATTCAATTTTTTTTATTTTATTAATAGTTATTTAATAGATTATATTTTTTTATTTTATACTCATTTAATTCTTATTTTGAGTGTTTTCACTTTAGAATCTTCGTTATTAGAACCACCTTTAACCAAAATAATTATAACTTATAACTTATAATTAAATATATTAATATAGATAAATGGACTTTAAATATGTGAAAGATGTTAATTTATTCTCATAAATATTTAATAACAATCTGTGGGAGGGTTTTTTTATGGGAGAAGTAATTTCAATAATTAATCAAAAAGGTGGCTGTGGAAAAACAACTACTGCTGTGAACTTATCAACTGCACTAGCCCTTATGGATAAAAAGGTTCTGGTAATAGATTTAGACCCACAAGGTAATGCTACAACAGGTTTTGGAGTTCAAAAAGGCGAACTGGAAAATACTATTTACACGGTGTTGAGCCGGCAAAATAACATGGAAGAAGTAATGATTCCTACTATTTTAGATGATTTGTACATTGTCCCCAGTAATATTTCACTTAGTGGGGCTGAAGTAGAACTTAGTAGAGAGATTGGATATCATTCTATTCTTCAAGATGCCATAAAAAGTGTAAAGGGAATGTTTGATTATATTTTAATCGATGTTCCTCCTTCTTTAGGAATACTCACTTTAAATGCACTTGTGGCATCAGATAGTGTTATTATTCCTATTCAGGCGGAATATTATGCTTTGGAAGGAATGGCTGACTTATTAAAAACTATAAATCTTGTTGAAGAGCGTTTAAAGACTTCAGCTAATATTAAGGGTATTTTAATAACTTTATACGATTCTAGGACACGTTTAGCCAGAGATGTTCACCAAGAGGTTAAGAAATACTTTGGTGAGGAAGAATACATATTTAAAACTACAATTCCACGTAATGTTCGTTTGGCAGAGGCACCTAGCTATGGAAAACCATGTATATTATATGATCAGGAAAGTGCAGGCACTACTGCCTATTTGAAACTGGCCCAGGAACTCATTAGCCGGGATGGTTAATATGGCCCGTCGTAAATCTCCACCATCAAAAAGCGCTGGCCTGGGAATGGGTCTGGATGCTTTGATTAAGTCCAAAACCCGGGATGAGAATAATGAAATTGAAGAAAATCAACTAAAAAGTGGTTCTGATGAAATTGAAATATCTGAAGATTTGGATGACAATAAAGCCTCTAAATCACCAGAATCTAAACCTGTAAAAGTTAATTCTTCTACTAAAAACTCGGTTTCCAGACCTTCTGATAGTGCAGCATCCAATGCTGAAAAATCAACTAAATCTCTAATTTCAAAATCAACAACTACCAATGATGCAGCTGAAGCCGATTCTACTGAAACTCAGAGAATTAATTTGGTGATTAGTGATGTTAAAAAGAATCCTAGAATTACTTTATGGTCTTCTCGTTCGGCTGCAGTTTTAAGATATCTCAAAAAAACACAGCCGGAATTTAGCATTAGTAAAGAAGCGTCTAAATTAATTGAAGATGCGGTTAAAGAGAAATACCCGGAGATATGGGATCTTTTTGATGTTTCATAACTAATTTTTTTAAATTTTTTTATTTTTTTCTAGATTTTTATTATAAGTTATAACTTCTAAACTATAACATATAAGTTATAATAAATATTTTTGTTTATATAAACTGAATATGATCTTAAATCTATTTAGAAGGTTAAATTAAAAATAAGAATATTTATTAACCACTTATTTAACTAAAACATGTCCAAAGGTGTTTGATACATTCCTTTAAGTTTTATAAATGGTTCAGCTCGATTAACGGCAACACCTAACTTTTTTAATTCTGCTAATTTAGTAAATTGATGCTTTTTACGAATGGCAATAATTTTTCGAGCGGAAATAGTTCCAATCCCAGGGACTCTTATTAAATCGCGATATGGGGCCTGATTGATTTCCAAAGGAAAAATATCCATGCCGCGGGCAGCAGAATACTTTGGATCTTCCTCCACATCTAAAAGTCCATTTTCATGAAAAACGAGCTCTTCTAAATTAAAATTATATGAATTTAAAAGTGCATCAGCTTGATATAGCCTATTGGATCTATTATGGTGGGGTTCTTCTCTGGATTGAAGGGGGGTGTCTTCTAAAGGTTTGAAAGCACTAAAATAACTTCTTTTAACATCTAACTTATCATAAAGCCATTTGACTCTATTTAAAATATCTTCATCAGTTTCATCAGTGGCCCCTACAATCATCTGGGTGGTTTGGCCCGAAGGAGCATAAAGTGGATCTTTATGATGGATATTTTTTATCCATTTTAGACGGCGCATAATATCTTTTTGATAATCTTTGGTACTGGAAAGTTCAGCCAGACCATCGGGGGTGGCTGCCTCAATATTAACACTGACTCGATTGGCCAAGCCCATGGCCCTCTTAATGAGGTCTTTTGATGAGCCTGGAAGAATTTTAAGGTGTATATATCCAGAATAACCATGTTCTAATCTTAGAAGTCTAGCCACTTCCACCACTTTTTCCATGGATGTGTCTATGTCTCCAGAAATTCCAGAACTTAAAAATAACCCTTCCACATATTTTTTTTGATAATAATTCAAGAAAACACGGGTTAATTCTTCAGGACTAAGCTCCATTCGAGTAAAATTTCGTTTACTATGATTCACACAGTATTTACAATCATTAATGCACTTATTAGTCATTAAAATCTTGAATAATGGGACTTGACATCCTCCACTAACAGTACTGTAGTAAATTCCAGGTAAATTTGGCCGAGAACTGGTTTGATGGTTTACATAATCACAGAGATCAAACTGGGCAGTATCACTTAGGACCTGCATTTTACGCATGGTATTCATTGAATAATTATTTGTTTGGATAACTATAATTGTCTTATGGTAGGCCATCTGGAAACTATTAAATAAATAGGGATGATGAAGTTATGGTGTACACATTTGTGGAATATTTAGTTGAAATTTAATTTTAGCTTCAAAATTTTATTCAAATGGCCATATTTTGGCCAAAGAAGGATTTAATTTAACTTTTTTAAAATTAAAATATTTCTGAAATTTATATAATCTTATTTTAATGTCTGAAAATGCCTTTAAACAGCTAATAGTAACTTTTAAAAAGTTATAAATATTAATTAGTTTTTTTATCCCTAAAAAATTAAAAAAATGGCTTTAAATATTTTTTTGGGACTAATTAAATTGTTAAAGGCCTTTTTTTAAAAAAATTATTTATAACCTTCTTTTTCTTTAAAAGACAGATAATGGGCGATTTTTGATGTTAAAATCCAGAATCTCCCTATATTTAAATTGGATTTAAGTAATGGTGAGTAAGCATAAAACTAAATAAGAAACCTTTTTTTCATAAAAAAAGCTTTATATTCTAGTATTAGGCCGAAATTTCAATTCATTGTTATATATAAACAACTTTTTTTTTAAATACGTTTTTAAACCTCCTTAAAGGAAAAAAAGAGCCTTAAAACTTCTTTTTTCTAAATTTTTAACCAAAACATTTATATTGTAATCTGAACATCATTAGCAATGTCCAGAAGATTCTCAATTGGGTATTTTCAAAATTTGGACATGGAGGCGGTATTAATTACGCGACGACTTATTATGGCCGTGGTAGTAGTAGCATGCATGGTAGTGTCATTTGTGCCGATTTTTGGTGAAATTAGTGGTTCCAAAAACGTAGATGCTACTAAAATAACTGCAAAGGTTTTTAAAACACCATCAGTACATGCATCTTATTTCTATGTTGTAAAAAAGAAAAAAACCAAGAAAAAATCTTCTAAGTCTATTTTACCAAATGTGGGCGCAACCCATGTTAAAGTAACTTCCCAATATGTAGAATCCACAGCTAGATGTTCTTGTAGTTTACACAAAGATTACAAATTACATTCAGAACAATTCAAAAACTACTGTCCATATTGCAAAAAATCAGGAAAGTTAAAGTACGAGCGTGGAAGTTCTTGTCCTGAAGGTATGTGGGTATGCAGTAGTTGTGACGCGGATTTCTGTCTGGTTCATGGAAAATCTCATGTAAAAAAGGCTAAATACTTAATAAAAGCTTGAATTAAGGTAATAGAGTTAAATTCTCTATATTCTTTCCATTGATATTAACTGAGAATAAATATTATTAAAACTTAAAATTAAATTAGTGAGAAATTCATTCTATTTTTAAATATTTTCCTTCTTTTAATTTACCTATTTTTATCATATCTAGTTGTAATATCAAATATTTAATTAAATATTTAAATAAAATGTGAGTTGATTATAGAATATGAGAATAGTATTGGCTGGTACTGGAAGCGCAGTGGGAAAAACTACTATTTCCACTGGTATAATGAAAGCATTATCCGAAGAAACTAAGATCCAACCTTTTAAGGTAGGGCCTGATTATATTGACCCTACTTATCACACCCTGGCCACAGGAAACAGGTCTCGTAATTTGGACTCATTTTTCATGTCTGATGGGCAAATAAGGGAGGCCTTTGAAAGGGCAATGTCCATCACGGGATCAAAGATGGGAATTATTGAAGGAGTTCGAGGTCTTTATGAAGGAATCAGCCCTACAGGAGATGTAGGAAACACGGCTTCTGTAGCTAAAGCTTTGAATTCTCCTGTTATTTTAATTTTAAATGCTAGAAGTCTGGTAAAAAGTGCAGCAGCAGTAGTTCTGGGATTTAAATCTTTAGATCCTGAGATAAAAATTGAGGGAGTAATTTTAAACCAAGTGAAAAATCAACGCCATTATTTGAAAGCTAAAGAAGCTGTGGAAAAACTGACCAATACTCAAGTAATTGGTGGCATACCTAGGAGCGATTCTTTGACCGTAGAGCAAAGACATTTGGGTCTGGTCCCTGCGGTTGAAAGGGAAAATTTGCTAGGATTCATTGAAAAATGGGGTCAGGTAGTCAGTGAAAATATAGATTTAGATGCTTTAAAAGGTATCATGAAAAGTGCTGGAAAGATTCCTTCAGATCGAGAAGAACTTTGGAAAAAAGAAAATAACAAAAAAGTGAAAATAGCTGTGGCCTTGGATGAAATTTTTACATTTTATTATCAGGAAAATTTAGAAGCCTTGGAAGATAACCATGCCAAAATAGTTCCTTTCAGCCCTTATCATGACGAAGAACTCCCTGATGTGGATGCGCTTTATATAGGTGGGGGTTATCCTGAGATATTCTCTTATGAACTGGAAAAAAATCATTCCATGCGTCAAGACATTAAAAAGTTCCATTTAGATGAAAGGCCAATTTATGGTGAATGTGGTGGTTTAATGTACCTTACAAATTCCATTAATGGATATAAAATGTGTGAAGTATTTCCTTATCCTTCTCTTATGACTGATAAAGTTCAGGGATTAAGTTATGTTATTTCTGAGGCCCAGAAAGACAATATAATATCTAAAAAAGGAGATATCTATCGGGGTCATGAATTTCACTACTCTAAAGTAGATATTGATGCAAACCCTAATATTAAACCGGAATTTGCCTTTAAAATTCTTCGAGGAAGGGGAATAATAGATTCAAAAGATGGAATAATGTCTAAAAATACTGTGGCCAGCTATGTGCATACTCATGCTGCGGCATGTCCGGGGTTTGCTTCCAATTTTACTAGAAATGCTTGGGAAATTTAAAAAACAGGAATTTTTTGATGCTATTTAACCTATTAACATTCTAACTGCACGTTTATTTATACATAATGTCAAGGCCGATAATATGAACTTAACTAATAAAATTGATGTATTTTCTCCTTATTTAATTATATTTGCCATATTTTTGTATGTTTTATTTGGTTTTGTAGGATTTTATTATAAACTAAAGGGATTACAATCACCTTCCATGGGGGTTTATCTCTATATTTTATTTGGATGTTGTTTGTTCATTGCAGGGATAATTTTTCCTAAGATGTTCTATAAATTCAATTTTAAAAGCTTTAAAACATTAAATAACTTTTTAAATTTCCTATATTCACAAAAAGAACATTTAAAAAAGAATTTTAATCAAAATAAATCTGCAAATAAATCTCATAATATTGAAAAAAAGTTTTTTAAAAGTTTTTCTCATCTGGAAATAGTAATTTTGGCTATAGTTCTATTAGGATTATCTTTCCAGGCCATTAATCTCCTTTATTCGGGTGGAATTCCTCTTTTAAGCGGTTATCTAAAGGCCAAAGCAGTCACTAAAATATGGGTAGTTTCTTACCTCTTGTTTTTACCTGGAATAAATATTCTGCTGGCAAGATTCAATCGGAGCTATTATTATATTTTATTTATATTAGGAATAGGTATTTTCGCCTTGACAGGCTATAGAACTACAACTATAGTTATAATTTTAAGTGTATTTATCACCCTATATTACACTCGAAAATTTTCTAAAAATCTTAAATGGATATATTTTGCTATTTTTATTATTGGTTTGGCAGGAATAGGTATTTTAGTTGGATATATATCTGCTATGTCTATTGAATGGCAAACATGGACTTTAAACCCATTTGAATTATTTTTTTACCGGGCAGGATACACCCTCACAGTTTTTAATACCTTGCTTGGAATGCAAGGCGCGACACAGGGTTCACTAGCTTATTATTCAATCACTGGATTTTTCCAGTCAGCTGATCCGCGGGCTATTGTAGGGGAAGTGGTTCTTGGATACAAACACTCTGCCACATCAACTATATTTGGTCCGGCCCTCTTAGACTTTGGAGCCCTTGCTCTGGCCCTGCAAATGTTCTTTATAGGATTGGTTCTTAAATTAATGCACTTAATTCAAAAATCAAAAAAAGGAATATTCGCAGCATTCTATGCCATAATATTGGCCCAAACACTGGTATGGATTGAAACAGGCCCTACAGACCTGGTAGTATGGATATTCTATCTCATTTCTATTATTTTGATTTTATATACTTATTTGGATTATAGGAATTATAGGAAAGGACATAATCTAGAAGAAGTAATGGAGAATGACATGAAGAGGGAAGAATTATGAAAATCGCAGTGGCTGCTGAATTAGCTCCTGCTAAAACTATAATCCCTGTCCTTGAAAAATTAGATGCTGAAATCATAGGCCTGACCCATGGAACCGGGGCAGAAGAACTTCTAAAACCCTATTGTTCTGAAATTTATTCTATTGGCAAGGGTCGTGGGGTAGGGGCCCAAAAAAGATCCAATTCAAAAATTGGATATTTAGTAACGAAAGACATCTTAAAAACAGTGCAAACCATACGAGGAAAGGGAATAGACTTACTCATCACTTGTGGAAATGCAGGGGATGTTAGAAAAGGACTTTCTGCAGCTAATTTACTCAGAATACCTACTTTGCATATTGAACAGGATATTTACAACCCTATTGAAATGATAGCATTTGCGGATGTAGTTACTGCACCTTCTCAGGGATATAAAAACTATTTAAATAATCAATACGCCATAAATAATATAAAAAATATCGGTGGATATCCTATGGCATCATTTGCAGATAAAATGAAGCTAATGGATAAAAATAAATTAAAAAACACTTATGGTGTTGATGAATTCATTTTAGTGGCCCTAGGTGGAGATTTAAAAAGTGAACAAATCCCAGAATTAATAAAAATCATTGAATCTTTAGATAAGACCACTTTAATTGCTCCTTTCAGATTTGAAAGGAATTATGTAAAAAGTTTAATATCTAATTCAGCATCTTCTAAAATAAAAGTTTTAGAGGGTTTTGTTGATCTTCCCAGTATTATGAATGCTTCTGATTTGCTAATTTATGGGGCCGGAATGGGAATAACGATTGAAGCTGGAGTTTTAAGGGTTCCATCTATTAAAATCACAGGATTCCATCATAAGCATGCCAGTGTTGATTTGGCCAGAGAATTGGGTATTGGTGTAGTAAAATTGGAAAATATACCTGCTGAAATTGAGAATGTTCAACTGCCTGATGGTCCGGAAATGGTAAAGCATGCTGAAAAATCAGTTGACAATTTGCTGGATATTATTAATCATTTTGAAGACTTAAAAAAATCTAAGAGCGGACTTATAAGCTTAAAAAAGATTTGGAAAGCCCGATCAGAATTCAGGTAGTTAAATTAATTTTTTTATTTCTATTTTTTTAATTTTGCTTACATTTAATTTAATATTTATAATTTAATATACAAATTTTTATTACTTTTTAAAACAATAATATTAAATATAATAATACTTATTAACTAATTATTACTAAAAAGGTTGTAAGTATTATGAATACTCTTTCAGATGATAATTCTATAAAATCAGAAATCGTGATGCAAAGTACTAGCTATAACTGTGGCCCAGCAGCACTAGCCACGGTACTTCAAAAAATGGGAATAAAGTGTAATGAAGATGAATTGGCTAAGATGGCTGGCACTGATGATACTGGGACTACTATGTATGGATTAATGAAAGCTGCCATAAAAAAGGGATTGAATGCTCGTGGAATGAGAATTCATGCTAAAAATTTGGATTCTGATAATATAGTATTTCTGAATATTGATGGAAAATGTCATTACAGTGTAATTAACCAAATAAATGAAAATACAGTGATTTTATCGGATCCAGCCCTGGGAAAAATTGAATTGACCAAAAATTACTTTTTTAAGATATATTCTGGCAATGCACTAATCGTATATAAATAAAATATATTCGGTAAAACATATTGAAACTAATTTCCGACCGATTTTTCACATATTAAAGTCAAATTTGCTCCCAGAAAGCTGGAATAAATTTAATCACCAATTTTCATTAATATGCTGGGCACGATTCATACTACTAATATAAAAACTTACCCATTGCACTTAAATCAAAAAGTACTTAATATCTCAATCGATAACACATTTTGGTGATATAATGGTTGTAAAAATCGGTATAATTAAATGTGGTAACATCGGTACTTCTCCTGTCTTGGACTTATTACTCGACGAGAGAGCAGACCGACCAAACATAGACGTATGTGTAATAGGATCTGGGGCTAAAATGAACCCAGAAGAAATCGAAAAAGCCGTACCATTAATGCTTGAAATGGAAATGGACTTTGTCATATTCATAAGCCCTAACCCAGGTGCTCCAGGACCTGCTAAAGCCAGAGAATTATTATCTGCTGCAGATGTCCCTGCAATCATCATAGGTGATGCTCCTGGTCTACGATCCAAAGAAGAAATGGAAGAACAAGGTTTAGGTTACATTATTGTGAAGGCCGACCCAATGATCGGTGCACGAAGAGAATTCCTGGACCCAACTGAAATGGCTTCCTTCAATGCTGATGTAATTAAAGTATTAGCTTTAACTGGTGCTTACAGAGTTGTACAAGACACTATTGATGCAGCAGTAAATGCTGTTGAAGCTGGAAGTGCAATTGAATTACCTAAAGTGGTAATTTCCCGAGATGTAGCTGTTGCGGCTGCTCAATTCTCCAGCCCATACGCTAAAGCTAAAGCTATGGCAGCCTACGACATCGCTACCAAAGTAGCTGATATTGACGTCGAAGGATGTTTCATGACTAAAGATGCAGAAAAGTACATACCAATCGTAGCTTCTGCTCACGAAATGATTACTACCGCTGCTAAACTCGCTGCTGAAGCAAGAGAAATTGAAAAGGCCAATGACACTGTTGTCCGAACTCCACACGGTGGAAAAGGACAAACCATGTGCAAATCCGTTTTAATGGAAAAACCACAATAATTGTGTTTTAAAGCGGTCCTCTGGACTGCTTATTTTTTTTTATTTTTTATTAGACTACCATATAGATGTGATATTATATCTGAAGAAAAAATCTACTTTTTTGGTGCTCTTGCAAATGTAGATGAATCTATTTTGCAATTAAATGATATTTTAGAATATGATTTCGAAATAAAACATACTAAATTTCAAAATTTTCTACTTTTAGCTTCCAAAAAATTAAATTTTTTTGATTTAAATGATATTTTTGAACTTTATTTGCATAATACCATGCGTCAGAATCTAAATCTTGACGCAGATGTATTTTATGTTGAGAATAGCATAAGTGTTAATGATGAGTTGTCAACAGCTGATTTTGCATTAAAATATCATGATTTTAATGAATTAGTATCTGATTATTTAATAGATTTGCTTCGTTCAATGAGATTATTCAAAGAAGGAAATATTTGTATTTCGTACTGTTTTTATTACATTTTTTCCGAAGGAAAAGAAATAAAGTTATCACCATTTCCAGAAATGGATAGCTGGATTTTTATAGATCCCTATATTTTAAATAAAAATGAAATTAATGACTTAAAAAAATTTGTTAATGACTTAAATATAAATTTTGAAGAAAAATCTTTAAAATTAGCATTTGAAAATTTTGAAAACTCTTATGAATTACAAAATTTTAATTTGCAATTTCTATCTTTAATTAATGCCTTAGAAGTACTTTTAAAGGATTCATCGGTTAAATCTGAGATTACATATAGATTATCAAGAAATGCAGCAATTTTGCTTGGAACTAATAATGAAACCTCAAATGAAATTGATAAACAAATCAAGAACTTATATGATATTCGTTCTTATATTGTTCATTCAGGAGAACCAAAAATAAAAACGGGTAGAAAATCAAAGAAATTAACTGAAGATGGATTTAACAATTTTTTAAATCAATTAAGAGACTATGTAATGAATTCCATAATTGAAATGTATTTTGCTATTAAAAATACTGGAAAAAATAAAGATGACATTTTGAAAATTCTTCATAGATTAGGCTTTGATGAAAAAAGACCGTGGAGAACAAATTAACGGTGTTTCGACTTATAACTATTCTCCGGTTAATTTTTTGCAAGAAATTTCGAATAATGGCTTAAGAGATTTCGTATTAGTTTTATCTCTTTTTCGCCAATTTTAAAGAAGAATGCGAAAGTTTTACTACCAATCCATTTTATTCCAAAAGCATTAAAAAAACCAGCTTTAAATGATACATAATGTTTATTATATTTTGTTTCTAAAGGCCAACCATTTTCTTTGATTAAAGATTCAACTTCGTTTACATATTTTATAAATTCTTTTGCACTGTTCTTATTGTACTCTTTCTTATAAAAATTATAATCATATGCTACTAATCCTGTAACTGGCTTAACTTTGGCTTCTTTTCTTTCTTTTTCTAACTTATTTACCAATAAAAACTGATTTTCTTCATCAGCCCATCTTTTTACTTCAATTAAATCTACAGAATAATTTATTTTATTTACAAAATCAAGAGTAGAATTTAAGATGGTCGGTGCAATTATAATAATTCTAACTTGGAAATCGTCCCAACTAATAGATAATTCATCTGGTTTATTTTCACATTCTAGCCAGAGATTTTTTATGCTATCTGGATTAGTTTCAGCCCAAATAGCGTATTCTAAAACTTGTGGAATAATTGAAGAGTTTACATCAACATTTTTCATTTCAACGATACAAATATTTCCATCAAAATCAATACCAACGATATCTGGGATGCCTGTTTTATTCCCAGCCCTAATCTGCCTTTTTATTAAGAATATATCTTCTAATATTTCTTGTGAATCAAAAACTATTCTTTCAAATTCTTCTTCTGTTTTGAAAGGTTTTGATAAAAGACTTTTTGTTGTTTGTTGGGTTTTCCAGAATAAATTAGCCATTTTTCCTCCCTATTGAAAAAATATATAACATGCAAATTAATTATTATCAAATCAGTTATTTACACATTTTGCATATATTCTCTTGTAATTAATTAAATCATGTTCCAGAACAACACAAAAAAATCAAACATGGCAAGCTTTTACAAGATATTAATGTTAAATATTAATAAGTAAGTATATATTTAATATTATTCTAATATCAATTAATAAATCATTAATTGAAGGTAAAAATAATGATAGAAAATCTCATAGAACGCTTCTTCAAGGCGGCCACCATGGAAAGATGGAATGATCATATCCGACCGGTACAGCTAACAGAACTGGATAAACAGGCCCATAAAATGATTATAGCGTATGTTCTGGCTAAAATTGAAGAAGATAGTCGGGGAAAAGATTCTATTAATTGGATTAATCTTATTGAAGGATTTTTATTTGATTTTTTGCATCGATTAGTTTTAACTGACTTGAAACCATCTGTATTCCATCGAATGATGGATGAAAAAAGAGAAGAACTAAATCAGCATGTTTTAAATGAATTGAAACCAGATTTAAATGGTTTTAAGGATACATCTTTTGAAGAAAAATTTAAAAATTATCTTTCCAGTCGAGAAAGCACTTTGGAAAAGAGAATTCTGCGGGCCGCCCATTATTTAGCCACTAACTGGGAATTTAAGATAATCTATAATACAGCTCCATTTATCTATGGAATTGAGAAAACTAAAGAAAGAATAGAGAACCAGATTGAAGATCACTATGATTTAATAGGTGTTCAAAAGATTATGCTGGAAAAGAAGTCCTTTGGATTCGTTGATCTTTGCGGACAGCTCAGATTCCAGAAAAGATGGGCTCACTCGCCACGAATTCCAGAAACATCTGTTTTGGGCCATATGTTGATAGTCGCTACTACTTCTTATTTTTGTACCCTAGAAATGGGAGTTAATGCTTGTGAAAAAAGAATTTATAACAACTTTTTTGCAGGATTATTCCATGACTTGCCTGAAGTAATGACTAAAGATATAATTTCACCGGTGAAGCGTTCAGTTAAAGGATTGGATGATATTATAAAAGAATATGAAGATTATCAAATGAAAGAGGAATTATTACCCCTTCTTCCCAAGACCTGGCACGAAGAGATGCTTTATTTCACTGGGGATGAATTTAAAAATAAAATTAAGGATTCTGAAAATATTAAGTTCGTTTCATTTAATGATTTAAATAAAAAATACAACAAAAATGAATATTATTCTCTAGATGGAGAACTGGTCCAGGCCTGTGATCAATTGGCGGCCTTTGCTGAGGCCAAGATTTCTATTAGACATGGAGTAACTTCTAAAGATTTGGAAGATGCTCAAAAAGGGATTATGGATTATTGGAAATCTAAAAAAGTCTCGGGCAATGATTTTGGCCATATTTTCCGTAATTTAGAGGAATTGATTGAAGAATAATTAAAGAATAATTATTTAGGGGATTATAATGTTTTCAAAATCAGAAATAGATAGTATATTTGATGAGTATAATGAAATAACTGTTTCTTCAACAGCTAAATTGTCTGAAATTAAGACTAAAGATCTTACAGATTCTACACAGGAAGATGTCTCACATTACATAGAATACATTAAATTCCAGATTAATAAAATTGATCTGGTTTTAGACAAAATTGAGCACGTTCTGGATAACTATAATCAACTGGACATTCATATAGAATCATATGAATTAAGTGCCATGGAAAGAGAATTAATTTTACTGAGAAAAGAATATAGTTCTTTGATTTAATTATTATTTTATTCTTTTTTAAGAATTAATTAAATTTTTATTTTAATTTCTTTTTCAAAATAACAAATTCAAGACAATAAACAATTCTCATATGGAACATATATACTTAAGCAGATTATTTTATATTTTCGTTTAGGTACTCTTTATAAAACAGAGAAAGAACTAATAATTTTACAAGACATAACTAAATTATCAATTTACAGAAAGGACAAATAAATTAAATTGGTATGGAAACTAAAGGCATAATCAGTAAATATAATATCATATAAAAAACTAAAATCCAGAGTTTTTTTTATTTTATTAATATATGACCAAAAATTTACAATTATCATAATATTCCTTTAGTACTTGGTATTTGGTCGTGCTCCACTTGCACAGCATCTTTAAGAGCCCTGGCCAGAGCCTTAAAAAGTGCTTCAATCTGGTGATGGTCATTTTCACCTTCTAACTTGGCATTTATATTTATACGGGCACTGCTGGCAAAGGATTCCAAGAAATGTTCCACATTCTCAGTGGATAGTTCACCAACCTTTTGCTGGGTAAATTGCATATCCATCACACAATAACTCCGACCACTAATATCCACGGCCACCATGGCTAATGCTTCATCCATAGGCACCAATGAATGGGATATTCTTTTTATCCCTTTTTTATCGCCTAATGCCTGGTTAATTACTTCTCCTAAAAGTATTCCCACATCTTCCACAGTGTGATGGTCATCTACGCTCACATCACCGGTGGCCTTAATTTCTAGATCAAAAAATCCATGTCTGGCAAATGATTCTAACATGTGGTCAAAGAATTCCACGCCGGTTTGGATATTATAATTTCCCTGCCCATCCAAATCCAGAATTATTTCAATATCAGTTTCAGAGGTTTTCCTGCTTAATTTCATTTTCCTTTTGTTCATTGGCATCCCTCATGATTTTTATAGCATCTGCGCGACATTTACTGGCGCATAATGTGCAAACATGGCATAAAGTTAAATCTTTTATTTCAGCTTTCCCTTCAGAATTCTTTTTCCAGATCCTATATCCTTTTGGACAGATTTCCATGCAGCTACCGCAACCAGTGCACTTTTCTTGATCAACTTCTATTCTCATAAACATTCCTCGTGATATAATGATAACTGATAACTTATAAGTTACAACTTATTACTAGCTATTTAATGAATTTCATACTATTGTAATTAGCTTTTAACTACAGCTAGTGAAACTGCCTTAAACCCTATAAAAACAACTTTTCCCAGATCCAATCCTAATTTTTCCCTTGAGAATTCTGTAACATCAACATCTAGGGTTTCTTTATTAATCAATTGGATTTCAAGCCTTACCATATTTTCATGAAGTTTTAAACCCACTATTTTCCCTTTTATTATATTTCTAACACTTGATTCTTGAGGTTTAAGCATAACAATAATGTCTTCAGGACTTATGAGTAGAATTATGTCTTCCCCAATTTTAAAATCAGTATTTATTGGCAATGTGATGTCTTCCCCATAAAAGTTAATATGCATTACTTTTCCTTCTTCATCAATTAAGGAAATTTTTCCGCTCAATTCATTAGTTTGGGAAACTTTTTGAAGAACTTTTTCAATTTTGGTGTATTCTTTCACAATTTTTTTACCTAGTGAAGATAGTTTGCTCCCACCTCCACCTCCACGTCCTCCGCGAGTGGTGAAAACAACTTCATGGCCCATTGTTTCTTCCATTACTTCAATGTATTTTAGGGCAGTTCTATAGGGGGTCCCTGTTTTTTTGGAGGCATTCATAATAGAGCCACAATTATCAATCTTCATTAAAAGCTCAAACCTGCGGCTGTCCATGAGCATATTCTTGCCATTAATATTTAAATTGTACTCTGCTTTCCGTGCCCTAGTCATGATAAACCTCTTAGTTTATTATAGTGAATACTTTTCTATAAACTTAACCAATTTTTCGTTGATAATGGATAATGGGCCTAATTTAGTTCCCATCCGGCGCATCATACGGATGTCTCTTTTTTCAAATCCTTTTAAAAATGTAAAAGCTATTACATATATTATTGGTGCAACAATAATTGCCAGAATCAGCCCGAGGATTGTTTGGGGGATAAAAAACATTCCTAATCCCATGACTGCAGATGCTAAAGTTATTTTAGCAAAGGACATAAATGGTAACTTCACTTCAGTAATTTTGTAGGTTTTCCACAAAATGGGGATCATTATAACAAACGCAGTAATAGTTGTAGCCAATGCAGCACCAATTATTCCGTAAAATTGTATGAGGAACCAGTTCAAAGTTATATTTACCACGCTCCCTACTACTAAAATGTACATGGGTAATCTGGGATAGCCTAATCCCTGGGCTATACTAGAAGAGACCATGAATAACGTATAAAATGCCATTCCAATTACTAGTATACTTAATGCTCCTGCCCCATATACATAATTAACACCAAAAAGAAGCTCCAAAAGAGGGCTAGAAAAGATAGCAATACCAATACAAAGGGGAAGAACAGTTAAAACTACCATACGATACGATTGAGTAACATAAGTTGTTAACAATGATTTATCCTTCAAAGCAAATGCTTCAGATGCAGCTGGAAGCACTGCCGTAGCTACTGAGAGAGAAATTACTAGTGGAAGGCGAGCTATAGGATCCACGGCGTTATAATAACCACTAAATTTGGTAGCCATAAAAATCCCCAATATGAATATGCTTGCTCCATAAATAGACATTTCAGATAATGCGGTGATGATAACGGGTATGGAGAATATTAAAAGAGTCTTGATAAGCCCCATTTCTTGTCTAAAATTGAATTTATGTTCTGGATCAAGAGATGGTAGATATTTCCACATATATTTTCTAAAAATGATGATTGCAGAAACTGCAGAGGCCATAAATCCTATTCCTGTCCCAATAACTGCTCCTGCTGCGTAAAATCCGAGCATGACCAGAATGACTGCAAAAACAATCATGAAAACTTGTTCCACTGCTCGGGTAATAACCACATATTCCATTTTATATATTCCCTGGAATGCGCCTCTGAAAGCACCAACTATAACACTGAAAGGCGTTATTAGTGCTACTGCTTGAAGAGGAAGGGCTACTTCTGGTTTATGCCATATATTATTGGCTATTATTGGCCCAATGAAAAACATAACTATGGAAAAGAAAATTCCCAGAAACATCATAAATTTTAGTGATGTGAAAACCACTTGACTGGCCATTTGGTCTTCTTCAAGGGCTTTATGTTGGGAAACATATTTGGCTATGGCTGGAGGCAATCCTCCGGCGGATAGAACCTGAAATACTCCTTGGAAAAATAAGGTGTATCCTAATATTCCGTATCCTTCAGGGCCCAGCATTCGGGCCATTAAAAATCTATATATGTAACCTCCTACTCTAAATAGGAGATTACTAATCATTAAGAGGAAACTTCCTCTAAGCAACTTTGCTGTGCCCTTACTTGTACTCATTGAATCACCAGGAAATCATATTTAGTCGAGTATGATTTCGTAAAATAAATAAAATTTAATTAAACTAAATATTATTTAGAATATTAGTTTATAAACTTGCTTAATAGGTGGGTATATTTTTAATAGTTTTTGCCTAAAATAAACTAATATAAGAATAATTTAAAATAAAAAAATACTAGAATCAAGGTTTTTTATGAGTTTCCGGGTTGTAATTTTCTAGATATCTTCCAAACATATTCAAGGTTTTGCGTAATGTCCGGAAACCTTCTTCATCTTCCTTAACGCCATCAAGTGAATCTTTAGACCATAAACAGGCCCCTAAATTGGCTCCAAAGGATCCTCCACTCACGGGAATGACTCCACTTAATATGTAATAAGTGTGAATTTGTAGTAGGGCCATCTCCTGACCACCGGAACGGTCGCCGCCCACTGCAATACCCATTCCTATTTTCCCCCGTAGAGAATCGTAATCTGCTGCTCCTAAGGCCCGGCACCGGTCCATTATGCACTTTATTTGTCCGCTTACTCCACCATTATACATGGGGCTGGCTATTATAATTCCCTGTGCATTATTCAGTAATTCATAAACTTCGGTCATGTCATCTTTTAGGAAACACTCTTTTTTCCTTAGACAGTAATCGCAGTGCTTGCAGGGCCCAATATTTTTGCCTCTTACTCCATAAAATGTGGTTTCAAAACCCTTATCTTCCAAAATGGTGAGAGCTTCTTTTAAAACGTGATCTGTGGCCTTTTTTCTTGGACTGCCGCATATTCCCACTATCATGATGTTTACCTCGTTAAATCTTAAAAAAATTTATAAGAATTATATATTTAAAGATTGTAGCTTTATTCTAATAAAATTTAGCTTTTAATACTATATTTAAAAAAATATAATTTTAAAAAACGATTATTTTGCCATAAATATCATAAATAATAATGGTAAAAAAAATAAATGAAATAAATAAAAAATAAAGTAAAAAATAAATAAATCGAGTTATTAATCAATTGAGACTAAATAGACTCGTCTTCGTCAAGTGCCAGTCGCATGGTGTCTGGGTCTTGAGGCATGTGTTCCAGGAAGTCTTCTGTAGATCTGCGGACATCTCTGGACCCTATAATGTAACGGCCCACTACAATAATGTCAGCTTCACTGTCTAAAGCTTGCTCAACTTTGTTAGGAGTAATTCCTCCAGCAACAGCTACTAATCTATTGGCACCGAGAATTTCTTTGATTTCTCCGATGTTACCCCATTCAGTCATTTCTCCAGCTTCTTCTCCTCTTTCAGCTTTCATAGTTTCTAAATCCACATTTCGGTGAAGGAGTACGATGTTAGGTGTGAAATTTAAGCTTTTTAGTTTTTCCACAAAGTTATCCACGTTCATCATGTCCAGTATGGAGTAGATACCTTGCTTTTGAGCTTCGTGTATTGCTTTTTCAATAGATTCAATGGTACCAAGTCCAGAAATAGCTACAGCATCTGCAGTCTCATCAGCAGCCATTTTAACTTCAATACGTCCTACATCGAGAGTTTTTAAATCAGCAATGATAAAGGCGTCTTTTCTCAGTTCTCTGATTTTACTTACAATGCCCACACCGAATTTTTTAACCAGAGGGGTTCCAGCTTCCAGTAATATTCTTTCCCGATCAGGTAAAGTGTTAATGATTCTTTCCATTTCATCCATGTTGTCTAAATCTAAGGCAACTTGCAGGTATGGTGGGTTCCATAATTTAACGGCCTTGAATCCCATTATTGGGTGGCTTCCTCTATCTTTTTCAGCTATTACCTTTTTAATAGATGGATATCCATCCATAGCTCGTTGAATAGCTAATTTAGTAGCTCCGTAGTTGTACTGGTAAATTTTCCTAAAGTCTTCAGCTTCCGGGTGTATAAATACACTTGCCATAATTACCAGATCTTCTGCTTGGTCTTCAGGAATGATTCCTTCACTTACGGCATCGGCCACGGCTCTTCCCACAGCAGTCTGAGCTGGACCAAATATCTTATCAGCATCTTTTAAATCTCCCACAGTTACCTTGGGAATGATTAGAGTTGCTGGTTTGGTCATTAAATTAGGCCTGATGACAGATAACAATGGGGTATGTCCCAGAGAAAGTTGGGTCATTCCATTTACAAAAGCAGCACCGGCGGGGCTTTTTTTATCTCCAATAATTAAATCAACGTGAGCGATCTCATTTCCGCTTCCAATTAAAGCTTCACCTATTTTATACATTAAAGTCCTCCTTTATAGAATTTCATGGTTTTTTGATTATAAAAATATTAATATAAACCATTGAATGATAATCCAATCAAAAATATAGTTTTATTTATATATAATTATTATTTACTTAATCCATTTATATTTTCTATGATACTAACTGAAAATTAGCAATAAAAAGAGTTTTCATGTTCTTCTTTAAAAAAATAATTTTAAAAATATTTGAAATAAAAATTAAAAAATAGTAGATTGTTGTGTTTACCTAACTAATTAATGGTTTTGGTTTTATTATTAACCGGTTTAGTAGTATTGGTAGTAGTATTGTGTTTAGTTGGGTTAGGAGTGGTATTATTTTTTATTGTTTTGTTGTAGACCACCTTATGGCTTGGCTCTTCAGTAGAGTTACTATTATTAACTGAGTAAGAAGTATTTGTAGTCGTATTATTGCCTAGTGCTAGCTGACTACTATTATTCATATCTTCTGACGGACTTATTAAGAAAATTGCATTTACTCCTGCCAGCAAGACAACTATAACGGCCATAACTGCTATTACAACAGTTTTATAATCCATTTTATCACCTTAATATAAATTTAGTAAAAATATATTTGATAGTTATCAATCTTTTATTTTAGATAATCAATGATGATATTTATATATATCGAAGATAATTTTTTAATTGATTTTAAAGCTTATTTTTAACAAATAACTGTTTTCAAAGCAAAATCTATTTAATAAACGGGCCTTATTGGATTGTAGAAATTATAAAAAACTATTAAAAAATATAATCATTAATTTAATCCATTCCTATTTATAAAATCCCCTAAAAATTAACAAATGACTTTATTTGCATAAGAAATTTTAAAAAATAATTTAACGTTAAAAAAATAATAAGATTAAATTTTTAATCTTATTATCTCAATTTCAAAGTATTATTCATGGCAATTGGTGATTACTTGCTGTCTTTAGGAAGTTTACCATTCAAATAATCATCGTATCCTTGTAAATCAAGCATTCCATGGCCTGAGAAGCTGACCACAATTGTTTTTTCTTCTCCAGTTTTCTTACACGCTTTAGCTTCGTCAATAGCCACTTTAATAGCGTGACAAGTTTCTGGAGCAGGTACTACTCCTTCTGCTTTAGCAAAAGTGATTCCACTTTGGAAAACTTCATCTTGAGTTACAGTTCTACCTTCTATCAGACCTTCTTTAACCAGTAAAGCTACTTGTGGAGACATTCCGTGGTAACGGAGTCCTCCAGCATGTACTGATGGAGGCACAAAGCTGTGGCCTAGGGTGTGCATTTTCATTCGAGGAGTCATCTCACCAGAATCTGCAAAGTCATAACAATACTCTCCCTGGGTAAGTGTTGGACAGGAGCTTGGTTCAGCTGCTATGAATTTACAATCAATTTTTTCGTCAATTTGGTCTTTAATGAATGGGAAAACCGCACCACCAAAGTTACTTCCTCCACCTACACAACCAATCATGACATCTGGACTTTCATCAGCAATTTCCAGTTGTTTTTTAGTTTCCAGTCCAATAACTGTTTGGTGGAGCAATACGTGGTTTAAAACACTTCCTAAAGTGTAATAAACCTTATCATCTTGTAATGCTTCTTCCACAGCTTCTGAAATAGCAATACCTAATGAACCAGGGTGATCAGGATCTTCAGCCAATATTTTTCGCCCATATGCGGTGTCTGGACTTGGTGAGGGGATAACATTTCCACCATATAATTGCATAATGGTTTTACGGAAAGGTTTCTGGTTGAAGGATACTTTTACCATGTACACTTTACATTCCATCTCCAGCATGGAACAGGCCAGTGATAAAGCAGTTCCCCATTGCCCAGCACCAGTTTCAGTAGTTAATCGCTCTGCTCCGTCTTTTTTAGCGTAATATGCTTGAGCAATAGCAGTATTTAGCTTGTGACTGCCAGTAGGGGAGTAATCTTCCCTTTTGTAGTAGATTTTGGCCGGTGTATCAAGTTGGTCTTCCAGATTTTTAGCTCTAAATAATGGACTCGGTCGTCCAATCATTTTATAAACATCTCTTACTTCTTTAGGAATGTCAATCCATCTTTCTTGAGACATTTCTTGTTCCAGAACACCTTTTGAAAATATTTTTGGAAGATTTGCAAGATTTCCGCCTTCTTCAGAGTCCTTATACTCCGGTAAAGGAACCGGTAAATCTGCATTTATATTATACCATTTTTTTGGAATTTCATCTGAGGATAGTGTAATTTTGTACATTTAATCACCATTTTTTATCATATTTTTATTTGCCCATAATTTCTTAATATGCTATTTATTAATACCACACCGCACTATTTAAATCTTTTTTGTACAAATATGTACTTTGAATTTCGTCCATAATCTAATAATAATGGGTTATTAATTTGCAGAAGGATTATTAATAGAATAAAATATACTTTATTTGTCTTAATTTAATCT
>JAHFBZ010000135.1 GCA_023249725.1 Methanobacteriaceae archaeon | reverse complement strand
TTTATCATCTAAAGAAGAAAGAATTTTAGCAATAATTTGTTGTTCTGAACTAGGAGGAAATGGAACTTTTAAAAGATCAAATGTGTTTCTAGTTATTGTATCGAAAGTAGAGCCATGTGTGCTCTGTTTTAAAATATTTAAACTGTATTTAAGAAGATAATAAATAAAATCATTATTAGTTATATCACTTTTTGCTCTTAAACCATAGCAAGATTGATTAAAGGCCATATCTCTTCCAAGTTGAGCAATAGCACCTACAGTTCCCCTTGCCGAGATTATTAATTCCCCTTTTTTCAAGATTTTTGTGGAACTATTGTTCAATCCAAGTTCGGTTATAGTTTTTTCAGTTTCATCAACAGTTCTAAAATCATTATTAAAGTCTACAACTGATAACCATGGGATTGGGCCATTCCAGTATTCATCAATTTTTGTTTTTGGAGTTCCACCACCAATGATATTCACTATATCAGAAAATGTTTTTAACTCCCAATCATTAGGTATTAAGCCAATATCTGATTCTTTAAATTCATGATTATCCATTATTCTGCCCCATTAATTTTTGTAAAATATGTTAAAAGGGCTTCTTCATATAATGAAAACAGATCATACAAATTTAAGCTGTAACTAATACCTATAAACTTTTTTTTAGCTGGATGGCGCCATACATCACCAATACTGCCGTCTACAGGATGAGAAAATACTCTCCCATCATGTACAAAATTGCTTCTTTTTTGATATAAATAGTCTAATACATGATCTAATTGATCATTAATTTTATGTGGATTTGATTTTAAATAGCAACCATGTTTAGGATAACATTTTCCGGTGTCTACATAACATTGCTTTAATCTATAACAAGAAGGAACGAATGATTTTTTTTTATTTTTTATTAATTTTGATTTGCCATATTTATACATGAGAAAATTCTGACTTTTAACAGTATTATTAACTTCTTTAATCTTGAAATGGGATATCATTTTTAGTTTACTGTCCTCTGACAAATTTTCTTTAAAAAAATCTTTGAAAAGACGAGTATTTCCTTTTCCTTTATTTGATTTAAACTGCATTGCAGCTTCAACAGCTATGCAAAAGTAAAGAAATTTGTCTGGAGAATCTTCGAAGTTATTAATTCTCATATATATCAATATAGATGCTAAGAAACGCCTATAAACTTCTATGTCCTCAAAGTTTTCAATTATGTCTACAAAGTTATTTTTATAATCATTTTCTATTAAAGAGTTTAAAAATTCATTAAAAATTTCTTTATCGCCCTCAATTACACTCTGAGAGTCTAAAAAAAAAGCATAAGCTTTTTGATTTTTAGCACTTAATTTATTTCTTCTTTCTTTATATTCCTCTTCTATTGACGATTTAATGTTTTCTGGAAAATTAAACTCTGAATTAGAACTCATTTTATCCCCTTTTTATTTCTTAAAGTAATATAAATAAATTTTAAAAAATTAGATCTTTCACTTGAATCTATTTCTAAAAGAAGCCCATCTTCTTTTATTGGTTAATGCCCTTTTCACACTTTTTTGATTTCATAAGTTTTAATTGGGTTAAATTTATAATTCATATCCTAATCCTTCAAGGTTAGCTTTTATTTCTGATTCTAATATATCAGATTCCTTAAATTGCTCGGCCAAATCAGAAGTCAGTCTTTTCATTTTCTCCTCAAACTCTTCAGGATCCTCTTCTTCCTCGGCAAAACCCACGTAACGGCCTGGTGTAAGTATGTAATCATGTTTTTTAACTTCTTCTAACTTAGACTTACAGAATCCCCTCACATCCTCATATTCACCAGATTCCTCTTCCCCTCTCCAGGCATGGTAAGTATCTGCAATCTGGGCCACATCTTCAGCATTTAGTTCCCTATGAGTCCTATCAGCCATAGTCCCTAATTTACGAGCATCAATAAACAAAACTTCCCCTTTTCTATCCCTGAACTTCCCATTTCCCTTATCCTTGGCCAAGAACCACAAACAGGCAGGAATACCAGTATTATAAAACAACTGGGAAGGCAGGGCCACCATACAGTCCACCAGATCATCCTCAACAATCTTTTCCCTTATCTTACCCTCAACTCCACCAGCACTCATAGACCCATTGGCCAGAACAAAACCGGCCACACCATTAGGCCCTAAGTGATGAATAAAATGCTGTACCCAGGCAAAGTTAGCATTTCTAACCGGTGGCATACCATAGGTCCACCGTACATCGTCCTGCAGTTGATCGGCCTTCCAGTCCTTGTCATTAAAAGGTGGATTGGCCAGTATATAATCGGCCCGTAGGTCAGGATGTTTATCTTCAATGAAACTGTTTCCCCACTGGATATTGGAGTCTATTCCTCTGATGGCTAAGTTTATTTTACATAATCGCCAGGTGGTCTGGTTGGATTCCTGTCCATAGACTGCAATATCATCCAGTTTTCCTTCGTGGGCCTGCACGAATTTTTCACTCTGGACAAACATTCCTCCTGATCCACAGCAGGGGTCGTATACCCGGCCGTGGTAGGGTTCAATCATTTCCACCAGAATCTTGACAATGCTCCGGGGAGTGTAAAACTGGCCTCCCTTCTTACCCTCAGCATTGGCAAACTGGCCCAGGAAGTACTCATACACCCGGCCCAGAATATCCTTGCTCCGGTTTTCCCTATCTCCCAGACCTATTCCACTGATTAAATCAATGATTCCACCTAAGCTCTGCTTGTCCAGGGCTTCCTTGGCATAGTCTTTAAATAAAACACCTTTAAGATCAGGGTTTTCCTTTTCAATGGCATCCATGGCCGAATCAATTAAAATTCCAATATCGGGCT
>JAHFBZ010000012.1 GCA_023249725.1 Methanobacteriaceae archaeon | reverse complement strand
AAACACGCTTTTCCTAATGAAAGAAAAGGAAAAATCAATATTTCTCTTAATTCAAAAGCAGGCCAATACGAATTAATCATAAAAGATAATGGGATAGGCCTTCCTAATAATTTAGACGTTGAAAATATAGATTCACTGGGATTGCAACTGGTTAATAGTTTGATTGATCAATTAGATGCAGATATAGAAATTGATAAAACACATGGAACAAAATTCATTATTAATTTTAGAGAGTTGAATTATAAAAAAAGGATTTAAGAATAAATAATATCAATCGGCTTATTAAATCCAAGAAATAAAATTAAATAAAATAATAAATGTAAAAAGTAAAAATTATGAGTTAAACCCGCTCATATAAAGTTGTTCTTTCTACAGGAACGCGACCAATAGCAGATATAGTCTCTTTCATTTTATTACTGGCTAAATGTTCACCATGGGATGCACCAGCAGCTATGGATATTTTATCTTCCATCATGGTACCTCCTAAATCATTAGCTCCACAACAAAGTGCTACTTGGGCCATTCTAGTTCCTATTTTTATCCAAGAAGCTTGAATATTAGGTATATCTCGGCCAAGAATCACACGTGATATAGCGTGCAATTTTAAATCTTCCATTCCACTGACTCCTGTAGATTCATTACCCATCTTGTTATTTTCATTTAAGAAAGTCATAGGAACTAATTCGGTGAATCCATTAGTTTTTCGCTGTATATCCCTTAATATTAATAAGTGATCTATCCGATCTTCCCAGGTTTCCACGGTGCCATACATAATGGTGGATGTGGTGGGAATACCGACTTCATGGGCCTCCGTAATGATTTGAACCCACTGTGCCGTTGAAACTTTTTTTGGACAGATTTTGGCCCTAACAGAATCAACCAGAATCTCTGCTGATGCACCAGTCATGGTATCCAGGCCAGCTGTTTTTAAAGATTTTAGTGCATCTTTGGTACTCATTTGGGATGTTTGGGCAGCGTGAAATATTTCTACTGGTGATAAACTATGAAGTTCAATATCATAGCTATTTTTAATAGCCTCAATAATATCACAGTAGTAATTTACATCCATATCTGGCATTATACCTCCAAATAAACATATTTCAGTGGCCCCTACATCTTTAGCTTCACCCACAGAATCTAATATCTCTTCAATGGTCATTTCATATCCAATACTGTTTCTAAAGGAGCAAAAAGCACAATTAATCATACATTTATCTGTAATGTCAATGTTTCTATTAACTACATATGTCACTTCATCCCCTACAATCTCCTGGCGTAGTTTATCAGCCACATCAAAGAGTTGGAATGGATTGGAGTCAAGTAAGTTCAAAGCGTCATTTTTTGTAATCTCACCCGCGAGAGAAAGATCGTATATGTCTTCCATTAAATTTAATCCTCCTTCTAAATATGATCCTTCTAAATTATGATAATTAATATCAACTTAAGGTTAATAAAAACTACTATTTTAAAAATAATAGTAGATGGTTAAAAAGATTTTTAACCTGGACTTTGATCTTAGGCCTTTTTATGAGGATATTAAATCTGATAAAATTCTCTCTAAAATAGTTCCTAAATTAAAAGGTTTAAAAAGTCCCATTACCTCTTCTGTTTTTGAAGCCATGATTTAAACTATTATTGAACAGCAAATATCTTTGATTGTGCCAAAAATATTAAAAGAAAAATGATCAAAAGATTTGGCAGTAATTTAAAGAGAGAATGACATGTTTATTATGCATATTCCGCACCTAAGTAATTGAATAATGTAAGTGTATCTCAGCTTAAAGAATGCGGCCTAACTTTAAGAAAAACTGAATATATTAAGTCTATATCAAAGGATATAGAAACTGGTGTTTTAGATCTTGAAAAATTAAAAGATTATGCAGATAACCAGAAAATAATTGATGAACTTGTTAAATAAGAGGAATCGGCCTTTGGACTGCTGAATTTGTTTTAATTAGGGTATTATCCCAACCAGAAGTATTTCCGGCAGATGATATTGGAATTAGAAGAATTATTTCCCATTTTTACGGTGATAATAAAAAAATAAGCACTTCAGAAGGACAAGTAATAGCTGAAAATAGGGAAAATGGAAAGGTTTGGCCAGTTATTATTTAGTCATGGCTGAAATGTTGGATATTAAAATTTAATTCATATTAAATTGATTTGATTGATTTTTTTCTTTTTACATAAAAACAAATAAGACTGATTATATATTAAATTAATAATTAGAAATAATTTATCTATCATTAATCTAGCTATCATTAAAAATAAGATTTTTATTTATATTTTAAGGGGATAATATGGCCCGAGATAATCCAAAGGATGATGAACTAGAGATGCAAAATAAGGATTTAAAGAGTATTCAACTTGAATTGGAAGAATACCAGCGTAAATATTCTGAACTTTTTAATCTATCACCCCTAGGATTCATCACCTTGAATCCAAATAAGATTATCACCAATATTAATTTGCCCGGGGCTTCATTTTTAGGTTTTGATAGAGAAAAATTATTAGATAAATCATTTATTTCATATATTTCACCGGAATCACAACAAATATTCCAAGAAAACATACAAAAAGTCCGGGATAGTGGAACCAAACAAAAATGTGAAATTAAACTTAAAAATAGGAAAAAATCATTGGATGTTTTAATAGAAACCTTACCAATTTTTAAGAATAATACCAATAGTACCAATAATCATGATAATAGTGATATTAAAGAGTTCCAATTAACTGTCAATGATATAAGTGAACTTAAAACTACTAAAAATTCGCGGTATGATAGTGAATCTGATTATCGTCATCTTCTAGAAGGTTTAAGAGACCTGGTTGTCAAAATAGACAACAAAGGCAGGTTTCTTTATATAAGTCCTAGTTATTGTCGCATGTTCGCCAAAACTGAGGAAGAATTATTAGGTAAAAATTATATGCCTTTAGTTCATGAAGAAGATCGCGAATTAACTTCTAAATCTATAGAATCTATTTATAATCCACCATATACCAGTTATCATGAACAACGCGCCATGACTAAAGATGGTTGGCGTTGGTTAGCCTGGTCCAATAAAGCTGTTTTAGATGATGAAGAGAATGTTATCGCCATTATTGGTGTTGGCAGAGATATTACTAGCCATAAAAATCATGAAATTATTCTAAAAGAAAGTGAAGAAAAATACAGAACCCTTTATTCTTCTATGAATGAAGGTGTAGCCATACATAAATTGGTTTATGATAATAATCAAGACCCGGTAGATTATGAAATAATGGATGTTAATCCATCTTATGAAGAAATCCTGGGAATTAAAAAAACTGATATTATAGGAAAAAAAGCTTCTCAAGCATATAATACCAAAAAGGCACCATATCTTAATGTTTATTCTGAAGTGGCACAAAATGGAAAATCAAAGCAATTTGAAACCTATTTTGAACCTATGGATAAATATTTTAATATATCAGTATTTTCTCCATCAAAAGGGACCTTTGCCACAGTATTTGAAGATATAACCATTAATAAAAAAGCTGAAGAATCCCTTCGTAAAAGTGAAGAAAAGTACAAAATCATGGTTAAAGATCTTAAAATTGCTGAGAAGGCTATGAAAGAGAGTGAAAGAAATTATCGGGAACTAGTGGACCACTCTTCAGTCAAGATTTTTAAGAGTAATTTAAAGGGTGAAATTTTATTTGCTAATGCTGCCACGGCCCACATATTTCATTATGATGATGTATCTGACTTAAAAAAAGGGAATATATTAAAGTTATACAAGAATCCAGAGGATAGAATCCCATTAATTCATGAACTCCAAAAAGAAGGTCGAGTTACTGATTATGAAATAGAAACAATTAGCAAAAAGGGTAAAGTAGTTAGTGTTATTTTAAGTGCTAGCTTAAAGGATGATGTGCTTTCAGGCATGTTCATGGACATAACTGACCGTAAAAAGTATGAATCAAAACTAAAAGAAAGTGAAATGCAAATAAGTGTCATCTTTAATACGGTCAGCTCAGGTATAGTTCTTGTAGATTCTAAAGGGTCCATACAACTTGCAAATCAACATCTAAGTGAACTATTTGGTTTCACTCTCTCAGAATTAGATAATATGTCTTATTTAGATTTAATCAGTGAAAGTGAGAGAAAAGCCGCAGAAAACAGTATGATTAAACTTATTAATGGGAAAACAGACTTTGTTCATTTAGAGAGACTCTATCAGCGAAAAGACACCTCTACTTTTTGGGGGGAACTAACTGGATCTAGAATACTAAATGAAGATGGCACATTAAAAGGACTTATAGGAGTAATAACTGATATAACTGATCGTAAAAAAGCTGATGAAGCTTTAAAAGAGTCTTTAAATGAGAAAGAAGTGCTTCTTAGAGAAATTCACCATCGAGTTAAAAACAATATGCAGATTATATCTAGCCTATTAAACCTACAAATCCAGTTTGAAGATTTTGATGAAACCGTGAGTGTTTTAAGAGAGAGTCAAGGCCGGATAAAAAGTATGTCTATTGTCCATGAAAAGCTGTATAGATCAGATAGTTTCACTAAAATTAACTTTAAGGAATATCTTACCAGCTTGATTTCTGATATCTTCTATTCCTATGGTGTCAATAAAGGACTTATTAAATGGGATTTGGATATTGAAGATGTACATATGGGTTTCGACACAGCCATTCCCTTAGGACTCATAATAAACGAACTTGTAACTAACAGTGTCAAATATGCATTCCCTGAAGAGAGTAAAGGAAAAATCAAAATTATACTTAAATTAAAAGATGAAAACTACTTTTTAACAGTTATGGATAATGGAGTAGGAATTCCTGACAATATTAAACCAGAAAAAACTGAAACACTGGGACTACAATTAATAATCAGTCTAATTAATCAGTTGGACGGTACTATGGAATTAGACCGAAGCCATGGAACTAAGTATAAAATTAATTTTAAGGAGTTGAAGTATAAAAAAAGGATTTGATGAGGTAAATATTTTTGATAAAATTATATGTCATTTTAAATTTCATTTTAAACTATTTCTTAAAAATTGAAAATTATTTCATTTTTTTCTTATTCTCCATAAAAACATATAGACTTCGGTGAATATATAAATAAATTAGTTAATGATTTATTCCAGACTTATAACCTAGATTCTAGTCTCATAAAACTTAATATGGATATGGAAAGTATTTTACTTGATATTAACATCTCTATTCCTTTAGGTTTAATAGTAAATGAACTGGTATCAAATTGTATGAAATATGCATTCCCTGATGGACGAGAAGGTATTATAAATATTAAATTGAAGTCAAATAATGGAAAAAATACATTAATTGTGAGTGATAATGGAATTGGTTTATCCTCTGATATTGAATTTAAATATACTGATTCTTTAGGCCTTCAATTAATTAATAGTCTAACTAGTCAAATAGATATAGAAATAGAACTTGATATAAGTCATGGAACGGAATTTAAAATAAAATTCAATGCATTAGAGTATAAATAATATAAAATAGGACATATTTTTTTCTTTAATAATCTTTTATAAAACTAATTATCTTTCACTATGAATTTTCTTATAACTCTTATGACAATAATCAGATGAAACTCCATTTTGATTCATAAAATACATGAATGGATTGAAAATCATATAAAAATTTTTAAATCTAATAATCCACATATTATGGTATATTATAAAATTGGAGATTTTTATCATGACCGAATCAAAAAACGTTTTAATAGGTATCATATCGATAATATTGGGTTTAATTGTTATTATATTCCCTTTAATTAGTGTTTTTACTCTAAGTCATATTGCTGGTGTTGGACTAATATTCTTAGGAATCTGGTTTATAATACAAAGTTTTAAATCAGAGAGCTTATCTATTGGAACAGTAAATCTGATTATATCTATCTTTTCTATAATGTTAGGACTGATATTTATTGCAGATATTAAAACATTTCAATTATTCATATTTCTAGCAGTTTATTTAGTTGGGTTTTTATTAGCATTAGCCGGAATATCCTCTTTATTATCTGGTGAAGGAGTTAAAGGAAAAGTTATTGGGGCAATAGGAATCATAGTGGGAATATTATTTGTAATAATGGGTGCCTTCATGGGCAATACCTTTGTATCTGCTGCTTTAATTGGTGGATTCTTAATTCTTGCCGGTATAATGGAGGTTTTTGATTTATTTGGTGATAATGAAAATGCAGAAATTTCAGATAAAAATTGATTAAAAATAATATTATTTCTTTAAATTTTAGAAGATTATTACTTCTGGGGATTAAATTTAAAATTAATCTAAATTTAAAATTAAATTATAAATATTTCTTTTTTATATTTTCGAACTCTTCTTCACTGATTGCTCCAGAATCCAGTAATTCTTTGGCCTTTTTAATTTCATCCATAGGACTTACTGCTTCAGTTTTTCCCTGTTTTTCAAGACGACTTTCGGTCAGTTTATCTCTTAATACCGTGACAAAATCGTCTCCCTCAGTCTTTTTGATTCTTTCAACTTCAATTTTCATTCCAGAAGTAGATATTTCAAGATCTCCAAAAACCAAACCTTTTTTGAATTCGATTCCAGTTATATCTTCATATTCTACAAACTGCTCGCCTTTATTCCTTCCAATTAGCCTGCCAGTTTTTTAAGACTTAAACCATCTTTTTCCAATGTTAATTCAATTTTATTTCCTTCATGATGTCCTACTACCATTTTATCACCTTTGAAAATCAAATTATCTCTTTTATATGACCTAAATACATTTGAATTGTATAAATAATATGATTATTAAATAATAGGTTAATTAATTGGATTATCACTTATTGAATATCACGATGATTAAAAATTAAAAAATGAATTATTCAAATATTAAATTATACTCGGTCTCAGTAATAACACCTTTATCTTTTAAGAGTTTAGCTAATTTGATCAATTTTTCAGAGCTATCAGAATTAAAAACAGTTTCAGAACTTTCACTTGGTTCATGCTCTTGTTTTGAATTTTGCATTTCATTCACAGCTGCCATTCTTCTCCTAGTTCTCCTTCTAGCTCCACCACGTCCCAATGGTCCTAAATCAGGCATATAATCCCCTCCATTTTATTATTAATTATTGGCCTTTATATTACCTATATTTTTCCATATCATTTTTTAATTAAATAATTTAATATCTTTTAAAATTAAAATAAGAAATGGAAAAAAATAATGGAGAAATAAAATGATTGATGATTTGAGTATACCACCTTTCCTCAGGCAAATATCTATTTTTGCAATTGTTATCATATTTATCATGGGTTTAAATTTTACTGCACCAATTGTAGCCCCGATTTTGCTTTCCATATTCCTAGCAGTAATTATAGTGCCTTTTTTATTGTGGCTTAACAAAAAAAGTGTGCCCTATAATATTGCACATTTAATAACTATTATAGGGATTATTGTACTGGGCTTATTTATCATAGACTTATTTTATGTAACCATAATCCAATTGAAAGGGCAATTACCCAATCTTTCAATAAGCTCGTCGTCAATTCTGGCAGGAGAGGCCAATACTGTCATTCAAAGTATTGCATCGACTTTAGCATCCAGTGGAGTAAGTAACTTAGCAAATATTATTGAGAATGGGTTTTTTGTACTTTTAGCAACTGTATTTTTAGTATATGAAACTCCAAAAATGAAACAGAGACTTATAAAAGCTTTTGGAAAGGGTAATCCTAAATTAGATCGCATGCTTATTTTAATACATGAATTTATTCAGTATTTTGTAATAAGAATTAGAGTTAATCTGTTTGCAGCCGTTGGAATAACTATTATTCTTTTTATTCCTTTTGGACCTAATTTTGCCATATTATGGGGGCTTTTAACATTTATTCTTGGATTTATTCCATATATAGGTATTATACTCGCGACCATACTCCCTGCATTAATGGCCTGGGCCAAATATGGACTGGAAGGTGCTTTGGCCGTTGTAGTACTATTTGCTATTATCAATACCATTGCTGAAAGTTTTATTTTTCCTCGCCAGACCAGCAAAGGACTTCAACTTTCAATGTACGTAGTTTTCGTTTCACTATTTCTTTGGGGATGGATATTAGGACCAATAGGAGTATTTATCGCTGTTCCCCTAACTATTGTTGTGGTTAAATATCTGGAAAACTTTGATGAGACTCGTTGGTTGGCCTTTATAATGAAAAGTGGCGATGAAGATACTTAGACTGAGAAGAAATTGTTTTAGACAAATTATAGGCATACTATGAATAAATCTAAATCCAATAAAATAAAACCGCGCAGAACTGCCTTTAAAATTACATTAATTTATTTTTTAGTTAGTATTGTATGGATAATAAGCTCAGACCAATTATTAAGTTTAATGGTTACCAATACTAATCTTTCAACAATTTTTGCCAGTGTAAAGGGGACTGTTTTCATAATTCTTACATCAATTTTGATTTATTTTTTAGTATTTCGTAATTTAGATTCCATTAAAGAAAGCGAAGAGAGATTTTTTAAAGCATTCAGTACTAATCCAATTGCTATTATTCTAACTGAAGAAGATGGAAGAATTATAGATGCCAATAAAAGCTATTTAGAATTAACTGGCTTTGAAAAGGATGAAATCATTGGTGCGAGTTCTACCCAATTGGGTATAACCAGTGAAAAAGTAAGAAGTATTTTAATTGAAGAATTTAAAGAAAAGGGAGAAATTAAAGATTTAGAAGCTGAAATAAACATTAAATCTGGCGAAACACGTACCGTGCTGATTACCACTGAGTCCATGCCTATTGAAGGTAAAAAAAGAAATATCAATTATTTATATGATATTACTGAGCGAAAAAAAGCTGTAAACAAGTTAGAATCATCATTAAATGAAAAAGAGGCACTACTGCGTGAAGTTCATCATAGGGTGAAAAATAATCTTCAGATAATCTCTAGTTTGCTTAATCTACAGTCAAATTATGTAGAAGATGATTTTAAAGATATTTTGTTAGTTACTCAAAGTAGAATCAGATCCATGGCCCTGATTCACTCTAAAATGTATAATTCCAATGATTTAACACATATACATATTAAAAATTATATAGATAACTTTGTATCAGACCTTTTTTATTTATATGGTGTTGATAAAACAATTATTACTCTAAATACTGATATAGAAGATTTAGAAATGGGAATCGATACTGCTATACCCTTGGGATTAATTATAAATGAATTAATGATAAATATTTTAAAACACGCTTTTCCAAATAATCAAAGAGGAAATATATTAATAATCCTTAAAACGATCGATGATAAATTCATATTAAAAATTAGTGATAATGGTGTGGGTTTACCAGAAAATATAATCTCAGATTATTCTGAAAATTTAGGTTTACAATTGGTAAATAATTTAGTAGCACAAATAGAAGGATCACTGGAAATATCTGCAATAAATGGAACTGAGTTTCAAATTAAGTTTAAAGAGTTAATTTATAAAAAAAGAATGTGAGAAGTTTATTAATTGATTAACTTATTTTTAAGATATTTTATTTAATAAATGTTTAAATAAGTTTATATAATACTCAGATAATATTAAATAAGGTTTTATTGGTATATTGGTGATACTTTTGAGAGACAAATTAAAGCAACTCAAAGATAAATTAAATTTCAAAAAATCAAATAAGTCTAATTTATTAAATAAAAATACCAATAATAATCAAAAATTAACCTGTCCCTCAGGTAGTTGTCCATTAATTTCTCGATGGGGCATCATAGCTATTATAGCCATTTTTACAGTATTCCTAGCCTCTTTTTTTGTTCCAT
This sequence comes from Methanobacteriaceae archaeon, assembly GCA_023249725.1. Classification (GTDB taxonomy): domain Archaea; phylum Methanobacteriota; class Methanobacteria; order Methanobacteriales; family Methanobacteriaceae; genus UBA349. The sequence continues at coordinate 27,076 of JAHFBZ010000012.1, read as the reverse complement.
ACAACAATATTCACCCCACCACCAATGCAACTAATACTACATCCATTATTATCCCCAGTAAAGAAATCTTAGGAAATGATTCTATGGGTATTGTTACGAAAGAAGGTCCCTATGGAAATCCTAATTCAACAGTGAAAATTGCCTACATCCTGGGCCAACATCCCCGTGAATCTCGATCACACAATGCAACAATAGGAAATATAAGAGAAAATTCGAACTCTCTGAAAAATTGCTACTATATGTACTATATAAATGTCACCGAAGGAACCTATGATTACTCCCAAGGACGATTGAATGGCCAGAAACTGGCTTACAAATATATAGTTCCTGATGTAAATAAAAATAATTACAGCCTGGTAATTGATGTGCATGCTTCCAATGGTCGTTATATTGATAAATCATTTACATTTGTTCCAGTTAGTGATAATGCATCTTTAAAAGTTGCAAAAAGTCTGACCAAGAGTCTAAAGTGGCTTTATTATTACTCCATGCCCGAACCTAGTAGTCCAGCTTATAGCACTATTCCCATAATTAAAAACGGTACGCCAGCAATTGTTTATGAAGCATATGCCAATCCTAGCAATACCATAAAACAACAAGTAAAAGATTTTATAATTGCCGTTGACCAGTTGGAACTTTGATTGTAAAGATTATGTTGTACCCGTACTTATTAATCAATTAAATAATCATTTATTTTATTAATATCATTCCAATTTATTTATTTTCAATTTGAAAGGATTTTTTATTAAATTTTTTAAAAAAGATCAAAATTTGCTAAAAATTTATATATTCTAAAATGTATCTTTATATTCTCAATGTTGGAAGTAAAAAAATAATAAAAGTATTACTTAATTTTTAAATAATGGTGGTGAATAATATGAGTAAAGATACTTCAGTTCTTCTAGATGAAAAAAGGGTTTTTAAAGCCAATTATAGGATAGTAGAAGAAGCTCACGTTAAAAACTGGGAGGCCGAAATTGAAAAGGGTCAAGACCTGGAAAAATACTGGTCTGAGAAAGCCGAACAGTTTGAATGGTTTGAAAAATGGGATAAAGTTCTTGATGAGAGCAAAAAGCCATTCTACAAGTGGTTCACCAATGGAAAAATTAATTTATCTTATAATGCAGTTGATAGATGGGTTTTTACAGATAAAAGAAACAAAGTAGCCATTTTATATGCTAATGAAAATGGAGAGGAGAGAAAACTCACCTATTACGAGCTTTACCGCGAAGTAAATAAAATGGCCAATGCCTTAAAAAATCTTGGCATTAAAAAGGGAGATACAGTTTCTATGTATCTGCCTATGTGTCCTGAACTTTTAATATCCATGCTGGCCTGTACCCGTATTGGAGCTTTACACAGCGTTGTCTATTCTGGTTTAAGTGTTGGTGCATTTGTAGAGAGAATGAACGATTCTAATGCCAAGGTTTTAATAACTGCCGATGGAACATACCGCAGAGGAAAAATAATAGACCTTAAAAAAATCGCTGATGAGGCCCTCTTACAGTGTTCCACCATTGAAGCTGTAGTGGTAGTTCAACATGCCGGAAACCCTATAACCATATCAGAGTTAAGTGGTAGGGAAATATTCTATGATACCTTAATTGATGGTGAATCTGATGAATGCCCTGTAGAAGAAATGGATGCTGAAGACCCATTATTCCTCTTATACACATCTGGAAGTACAGGAAAACCAAAAGGAGTTCTGCACACCACGGCAGGATACATGGTGGGTGTGGCCACCACCTTGAAAAACGTCTTTGATATTCATGATGGAGATTTATGGTGGTGTACTGGCGATATTGGCTGGATCACTGGCCACAGTTATGCTATTTACGGCCCCCTACTTTTGGGAACCACCACGATGATTTATGAAGGAGCACCAGACTATCCAGATCCTGGTGCCTGGTGGAAAATTGTAGAAAAGTACGGGGTAACTAAATTATACACCGCACCAACAGCCATTAGACACCTCATGAGATATGGAAGTAAGCATCCTAATCTTTACAATCTTTCTTCACTAAAAATATTAGGTAGTGTTGGGGAACCAATGAATCCAGAGGCCTGGATGTGGTTATATAAAAATGTAGGAAAAGAAAAGACCCCAATAATGGATACCTGGTGGCAAACTGAAACTGGAATGCATATGATTGCTCCACTACCAATATCTCCTCTTAAACCAGGTACACCAACTCTTCCACTTCCTGGTATTGATGCAGATGTGGTGGATGAAAATGGAGATCCTGTTGCTCCAGGCAAAGGAGGATATCTAGTAATTAAAAAACCATGGCCAGCCATGTTTAGAACCCTTTATAAGGATGAAAAACGTTATATTGATGTCTACTGGAATAAAATACCTGGTGGAGTTTACCATGCAGGAGACATTGCTCGAAAAGATGAAGATGGATATATATGGATACAAGGCCGCTCTGATGATGTACTGAATATTGCCGGCCACCGTGTTGGAACCTCAGAAGTAGAATCTGCCTTTGTTTCTCATCCGGCTGTTGTAGAATGTGCCGTAATTGGTAAATCCGATCCTATTAAAGGACAGGTTATTAAATCATTCATTATATTGAAAGAAGGTTATCAATTAAATACTAAGCTTATTGAAAACCTGCAAAAACACGTTCGCTATGAGTTAGGGCCAGTAGCAGTTTTAGGAGAAATACAACAGGTTGATAAACTTCCTAAAACCCGAAGTGGAAAAATAATGAGGCGTATTTTAAGAGCTCAGGAAGAAGGAGAAGATTTAGGTGATACTTCCACCTTAGAAGACTGAATATTTATTTAAATAACATATTCAGTTTTTTAAAACGATTAAAACAATAATTAATATAAAAAAATTAAATTAAATACAAATTCTTTTTTAATAATTACTAAAATTAATGAAATACTGATAATTATTTTAAAAAATATTTTTATTAAGTAGTTTTTTATTAAATAATGGATAAGCAATCCTAACAAGGTAATCCTTTTAAGATAAGTAAATTATAGACATATGATAAGTAAGGAATGATTAAATTTTTAAATTTGAATTTATTATATCCTACCCTTAAACTTCTTATGTATGGCTATTTAAAAGCAAATAGGTAAAGTATATAAGTAATTATTAAAAAAGATATCAAAGAACAAATATTGGCGTGTTAAAGCAAATATTAATTTCCTTAATCGCTAATTAATAATAAACGTTGAAATATCATATTCACGTTAAAATCAAATTGAGTGTGTTCAATTAAATTTAGATTCATGCTCTTAAATAAATAATAAAATTAATAATTTGGAGGTGAAAATATGTCCAAAGTCAAAGGAACCAATAAAAGAACCAGACCAAAATCCCGATACAGGAAAGCTGGAAGTAAAAGAGGAAGAGGAGTTAAGCATTAGTTTATAAATTAATTTGCAGAGGACTTTCCTTTAAGGAGGGTAACTCTCCTCATCTATTATTATAGTCATTATAGTTTATTTTAAATACATTTCATGTAGTTATTTACCATTTATTATTCATTCTAATTAAATTATTATAATTTTAATTTAAACCAAGCAAAAATTATTTTTAATTAATATATGGTTTTTCCCTATTTTTCAAAGATTATTCTAATAATTTCATATAAAACTTTAGAAATATATCAAATCATAATGCTTAAATTAAAAAAATAAAAGTTAGTATTTAATTTACATAATATTAGATATTAATATAATCACTTTACTCAATAACTAAATTCGAGATGAAAAAATGTCCCAATTCAATCTAGATCAAAGCAAATGTAATTCCTGTGGAAGCTGTGTCTCTAACTGCCCCTTGGGCCATGTAGAAATGATTAATAATTATCCTCAAACAATACCTGAAACTTCTTGTTCTAGTTGTGGCCACTGCGAAGCAGGATGTTCGGAAGGAGCCATTAATATATCTGGGCCTAATTTAGAACCTCCTTTAATAAATATTTCCTCTGAAATCTCCCCGGAAGATATGGGGAACTACATGCGGAACCGCAGATCAATTAGAAACTACAAAAAGAATACCATTCCTCGAAAAACAATTGAAGAAATTATGGATATTGTCCGTTTTGCCCCATCAGGAGTCAATCAACAACCTATTAACTGGATAATCATTGAAGACCCAGAAAAAGTGAAAGTTCTGGCCGGACTTTGTATTCGATGGATGGAAAAATTAGTAGACTCGAATTCACCTTTAGCCCAAGTATTGCCTATGGAATCTTTAATTAAAGTTTCAAAAACTGGATCAGATCCTATTTTAAGAGGCTCACCACATGTTTTTATTGCTAAAGCCCAAGATGATCAAGGTAGTGCAGTGACTGATGGAGTTATTGCCCTTAGCCATTTAGAACTGGCCTTGCCTTCATTTGATTTAGGTTCTTGTTGGGCTGGTTTTTTAAAGATGGCCTCTGATTACGAACCAATTAGAGAATTTTTAGGATTAAAAGAAAATGAACTGTTTATTGGGGCTTTAATGGTCGGATATCCTGATTGTACGTTTTATAGAGTTCCTAAAAGAGAAAAACTCTCTGTTAAATATATTTAATGGAAAATAATGAGAAATAAAAATAATAAGAATAATAAGAATAATTTTTTATTAAAATGAAATTAGAAAATTTTTTTAAATAAATATATTTATATATTTTTAATTTTTAAATTGAATCTGTTTAATTTTATACTATTTTATCCCAAATAAGCATTATAACTTTGAAGTTTCTTTGCATGGATCTACATGAACCGTGACATCGTTTATACCAGTTATAGAAATCTTAAGCTCATTTTCCACTTTATGGGCAACATCGTGTGCTTCTTCCAATGTAAAACCTGGTTCCATAACAATGTGCAAATCCACAAAAATACAAGAAGCTGGTCCTCGAGTTCTTATTTTATGACAATCTTTTACATTTTTTACAGAAATAACTATTTTTCGAATGGATTCTTTATCTAAAGGTGCTTTATCCATTAAAATTTCTGAACTATTGATAATAATCGTTATTCCCGCACGGGCAATTAATAATGCGATTAAAATAGCAATAATAGGGTCTGCCATCACATAACCTAATTTAATCATTATGAAGCCAAAAATAACAGCTATAGATGCATAAATATCACTTCGGGTATGTAATGAATCTGCGATTAGTATGGTGCTGCCTAATTTTTTACCCTGCCTATTTTCATACCATGAAACCCATATATTAATGGCAATGGTAATTCCCATAACTAAAAAACTTAATGTGGTGATATCCGGCGTTGAGGGATTGAAAAACCGGTTTATGGCCGATTGAAATATTTCAAAACAAACGAAAAACAATAAAACGGCTATGCCCAAAGAAGCCAAAGTTTCAAACTTACCGTGCCCATAAGGATGTTCAGAGTCAGGTGGCCTAGCTGCAATCATTATTCCTACAATACCTACTACATTAGAAACTCCGTCAAACATGGAATGAAACCCGTCAGATACTATACTCAAAGAATTAGTATACCACCCATAAGCCAGTTTGATCATAGAAACTGCCAAATTCAAAAAAAGGATAAAAATAAGGATATTCCTAACTTTTTTGTAGTAATTATTTTCATTCATGAGTATCTCTCATTATTGCTATTTATCATGATTCCTGCATTTCAATAGTTTTATTATAAAATACTTAGTTTTACCGTATATTTATGAGTTTCTAATAAGTTACTTTGATATTTCATAAACCATGGAAATAATGGACTATTATCCAAAGAATTCAATTAGAATAAAGTAGTAGAATCGAATTCCCCTTTGGCTCAAATATTACCTATGGAATCTTTAATTGAATAATGAGAATAATTATTTATTAAAATAAAATTAAAAAATTTTTTAAAATAAATATCTTGATCTATTTTTTTAATCTTTTTAAATTCTTAAAATAAAAAAATGAATGGATCTATTTAAATTTAAACTATCCACCCATTTTAGAAATCCCATCGGCCACTTTCCAGTGCCCACCTTCTTTCTCATATCGACGGATTAACAATACACCAATCAAGGCCCCCACAATAGCTCCTGCTGTATCAGTAAAGAGATCGTTCATAGTATCATCCAGTGGGTCCTGGGTAGGTGAACCCTGCATCTGAGTGTTTCCAGTAATCGCACCTATAGGTCCATCAGCTAGATAAGTATCATAGGTATATTCTCCCATCTCTAAAACTCCTCCCAGGCCAATGGTGAGTAAAACAATTATACCCGCCATTACTGAAAGTGAAGCTTTTAGTTTTCCAAAGAAATAAGCAGTATAAACCAACATCATACCAATCAAGGCCACATAAAGAGGTAGCATGAAGTGCATGAAATTATCATAGTGCGGTAATTTTACATAGAGGCCTAAAGCATCACCACCTACTAACTCAAAAAGAACCATACAAAGTAACAATAGTTCAATTTCTATGGGGATGGCTCTAATATGATTGCCTGTAAAAAAGGCAGGGGCATTAATTATGGCCAGAGAGATTAAAATTAACAAACCAAATATCCTCTCGGCACCATTTGCGCCACCGAAAATTAAAATATAGATACCTGAAATCAATAGAAATATTCTCATAATCATCTGCAAATTTCTCTGCAGAGGACTCACATCTTTAACATCGGGATTAAGAAAACTCATATTTTTTCTCCTTTTAATAAATAAGGCTATTTTATGTAATTATAATAAATAATTATAATTTATTTATCTATTTAATTAATATTGCTATTTTTAATTAATATACTCCAATTGATATTTGACAAATTATAGTCTTTAAGAAAGTTTTTTTAATTAAGTAAATATTATTTTTTTAAAATTTACATAATATCTAATTTTATTTTTATTCATTAATTTAAGATACAAGTATAATTATTCCTCATCTCCACTGTGATCCGTTTTTGCCCAGGTTCTGTCTTTACGAGTAATCATATGCACAAAAGACGCAAAAAACAAGGGTATCAAATATAGGCAATAGGCCCAATATTTTATGGATGTGAAAACTGCACTAAAAATTCCACGCCCTTTATCCCGGTAAATTCCGAGTATAGCTCCTGGAAAAAATGCAGCAGTGGATAGTAATCCAATAGCGAATGGAATATTTACTTTTATAGAATATATCAATCCAAAATCTAAAATAACTACTATATATCCTAACATCACAAAGGCAATGAATAGAAGGAAGAAAAGATACTGTATGGAATCTATCTTTTTATAAATTGGAATATCTGCATCAATTATAGGAGCCAAATATACAAAAAGAGTTTCCAAGTTTCCAGTGGCCCATCTGACTCTTTGACGGAAAAATGGCCTCCAAAAAGGAACTGCTTCCTGCCAAACTTCTGCCTCAGCACAGTAACGGATTTTATAACCTTTTAACATTAGCTTAATGCTTAAATTCAGATCTTCAGTCACAGCAAAGCCATCCCATCCCTCAATTTCTTCCATGACTTTTCGGGTGGTTATTTGGCCATTACCTCCTAAAAATCCATTTTTACCCATGATATCGCGGGACCTCAATATTACATTACCAAATATGGCAAATTCAGCTTCCTGCATAGCTGTAAGAAGATTTCTATCTTTATTATACATTCTAACCCGTGATTGAACACCTACCACATTATCTTCATTAAGATAAGGAATGATCTTCTTTAAAAAATCACTATCAACCCGTGAATCTGCATCAAAACAGCAATAGCTTCCCCTCTGGCAATTTTAACTCCGTCATTTAAAACGTAACCTTTACCCTTACCTGATCTAGGAGGTCTTCTAGTGACAATACGCAAGCAATCAACCTTATTTTTTAGATTTTCCAGTAATTTTCCCGTGTCATCAGTAGAACCATCATTTATAACAATTATTTCAAAATTCTTTTCTCCATTTAAATAGTAATCCATTTCAGAAAGAGACATGACACATCTTTCAATAGTATGTTCCTCATTGTGGGCTGGAATCAGAATACTGACCATAGGTGGATTGTCGAATTCAGTAGGTTTTTCTTGTTTTTTTAAGCTTATAATGCATAAAAAAATGTTATAGCATGCCGGAATAAAAAGTAAATAGGCCAACCAAGTCATATCTTTAATTATGAAGCCATAAGCAGCCAGAGATATAAAAATTGCAGAAACAAAAAAGACTCCTGTTTTTTCCATCTTCAATTCATCTTGTTTAGAACTTATTTTAGCGCCTAATTTTTCATATTTGACTTTTTCAGACCTTTTCTTTCCCAATACCATTTCCACTGTGCTGTGAAGCTTATCTTCATCAAATGGCTTTATCATATAACCATAAGGAGCTGTTTTTAGAGCAGTTTCCACCGTTTCTTTATCGGCATGTGCTGTTAAAAAAATCACAGGTATTCCTAACTGTCCTATCTTATCTGCAGCTTCAATACCATCCATATCTCCTTGAAGAACTATATCCATTAAAAAAACATCTGGATTGAATTTTTTGGCCCTTTCAACCGCCTGATATCCTGATGCAGCCATATTAACTACATTATATCCCATTTCATCTAATTTATCATTTAAATCCATAGAAGTAATAAATTCATCTTCCACTATCATTAATTTAGTTTCTTGGCTTTCTAATGGAGAATTTTCTAATGATTTAGAATCCGGCCCAACTTTTTCATTTTTATTAGATTGTGGTTCTTCAATTGCTTTTAGCCGTACTCGATCCATTTCTTTTTGATCTGAGGCATATTTTTTAAGAGCAGATTCGATACTTACTTCCAGAACCGGGCTGTCATAGGGTTTAACAATGTAACCATAAGGACTACTTTTTTTAGCATTTACGAGTGTTTTATCATCACTATATGCCGTTAAAAAAATTACTGGTATCTCCAGAGAATTTATCTTCTCAGCAGCTTCGGTACCAGTTATGTTTCCCTTTAGAATTATATCCATTAAAACCAAATCAGGACGAATTTCAGCCGCAAATTTAATAGCATCCTCACCAGAAGAAGCTATTTTAAGTACATTATATCCCATTTACCCCAGCTTTTCTTCTAAATCCATAGCAGTGATAACTTCATCTTCTACTACCAGTAAATTTGCCTTCACCATAATGCACCCCAAATTAACTTTTTATTCGGTAAATCAGATTAGATAAAATATTTTCTATAGATATCGGGTAAATATGATAAATACTTGATAATATATAAAGTTCTTATTCTATTTGATTTTATTAGTCCAAATAATTATCTAAAAAATATTCAAAATGAATAATATTAACTCTTTATTAATATCTTAAAAATTAATAGCTACATATTATAGATATATATCTTGTAAATTATTTATGGGGTGAAAAAATGCATGATAAAAAAGAGGATTGTGATTGTCATCATAGGCCTAGATATTACCATAGAGGTTATTCAACCGTTTTAAAAAGAACTTCTGAGAAAGTTGTTGTTCCTCAAGACTTATTAGACGTTGCTGAAGTTTCTGAAGGGGAATTTGTAGAAATCATTATTCGCAAAGTTCACAAACACAGCGAAATGAAAAAATATCATCATAAACATCATTACAAGTAAATTATCGACATATAAACATTTTATTTTCTATTAAATTTTTTAAATATTATATCTTTCAATTAAACTCTTATTTTAAAATATTAACTCATACAATTCAATACTTTCCAAATGCTCTCTATCTCAAGTTCTAATATATTCTAAAAACTAATTATTCATATTCACTAATAATCTGAAATATAATATTATTAGATTGATGATGAAAAAGCAGTATTTAATTAATTAAATTGTTAATCTACCATTATTCTATTCTTAAACTAAAATTAGATTATCAATACAATTTGAGAGATTAAAATGAAGTATGCTATTGTAAAACTGGAAAAAAACTGCACTAGCAGCTATAATTTAGGTGCTTTTAATAAGGAAGAGGACATTGTTGCATTTCCATTAGATGAATTGCAAGTAGAAATGATGAGATTAAAGTACTATTTAGAAAAATCTGGTGAAATGGCTGAGAATGCCCAGAAATCACAGGTTAAATTTAAAAAAAGAGAAATTAGAAAAGCGAAAAATGAAATGGAAAAAGCATCAAAAATCGTGAACTCTTTGATGAAATTTGAGACACAAACATCCCTTGAAAACTTTAAATGGCCTGAAATTGGTATTAAAAAGAAAAAAAGAATTTGTAAAGATAAGATTAATATTCCAGCTATTATTGGAATTTAGTTTAAAATAAACTAGATTAATATGATCAATCAATTTAGCTAACCCGAAATTAAAAAGTGATTTAATGAAATCTGTAAAACTCCAATTAAAAAACGATGAACTGGTTTTTCATAGACAAAGTATTTTTCAAGAAGGGAATGAATTGGTAGTTTTTTCATTAAAAGAGTTTTTAAAATTTCAATTAAATCTGAAAAAATACATGGAAAATGCATTAAAAGTGTCCGATGATTCAGTTAATAATAGATCTAAAAACTCCCCATCAACTGATGCTCTGCGCATTTATAACTGGATTAAAATAATGGAAAGTGAAATTGAAAAAATGGATAAAACAGACATTCAAAAGAATTTATTATCTTTTAAATGAATTAATCTCCAATATAGGGTATTTATTATTCAATATTATTTTAATATTAAAGAATATTCATAAAATAAGACATAGTTTTTATTATATAGTTTTAAGAGAAATTAATATTACAAATAAAATTATTTTTAAAATTGAAAATTTATCGGGGGAAGTAAAATTTTCAGAAAACCTTTGTTAATTATAGGAATTATTTTATTAGTATTATTTTTTATAGGTAGTGCGGCTGCTACAGACATTACCAAAAATGATTTAGAAGATAGCTCTATTGGCCATAATACTGATTATACTAATCATCAGACTATAAATGGAACTAATATTTCTGGTGATACCAACTCTAGCAACAAATCTAGTAATATTAATTCTACAGGACCCCAAAAAGCCAAAAATACCATTAAAACCGAAAGTGGTTGTTGTTCCGTGTTGGTACATGTTAAAAAAGGAGTAGATGTTTTTGCATATAGAAGAGACTCCACATATGCCGCAAATCTTTATATCAAAAAAGTGAAATGGTATGGGAAAGAAACAATTAAAGAATACAAGCTAGTAAATGGATACTTTTTCCACACCATAATATCTAAGGATGGATGGATTGTTTCAACTGGTGGGCCTGATGTGGTCTGGATAAATAAAAAACTAGAGAACTTAGCAGGAAAAATTTCCGTCAAAGGACGTATAACTAAAACAGATATTAACAGTGCTTATAAAATTCTGAGAAAACTTGGAATGGGCCATTTTCTCATTAAGGATCCAGTTGGTAATGTAGGTATTGCTATCTATAACTCTGGAAGCTCTAAAGTTAAAGTATTTAAAATGAAAGATGGAGAATATGTAAGTGTACCCAACAGCCCTCGTTTTTATAGACAAGGAAAATATATAACTAAAAGATCTAATCCCGTATCTGCAGCAATATATTTAGCCGGCACTGATAGGTGGGGAGTTAATAGGCGTAATGTAATAACCTATAAAGTGGAAAATATAAATAGTTCTACTGAAGTTAATGTATGGGCATCTTATGATGGTGGGAAGCTAGTTCATAGAAATGGCCGTGGACATCCGGATAATATAATTTTTAGAGGTCATAAAATTTATGCCAAATCATTACCTCGAATCATGGGCAAAAAATTCATCGGAAAAGTAACATTAAGAAACTATAAAACGACATCTGTTGCCAGCAGAAGCTCAATGGTAGCAAAACCAATTAAAGTCTAATTATTCATTGATAAAATCCCCAAGTCGTTTTATTGCCCCCATTTTTTCTTTATTATTTAAATTCGATTGTTCAAGGGATTCTTTAAGTGTATTAATAGAATTATCATAAACTTCCCGATCAACAGGATATGGATACCCATCCTTTCCCCCATGAGTAAAACTATATTTTACAGGGTCTCTCCAGCTTGCGGGTTCTCCAAAAACAAGATCCGAAATCAGGGCCAATGCTCTGATTTTTTTAGGCCCAAAGCCTTTTAATAAAATGAGATCTTGATAATTATCCGGCTGAATTTCCCAGGCATGTTTTAGAACCTGGAATTCACGATCTGAAAGATCCATATCCAGAACAGGATGGTGTTGGGGCATGTTAAGCTCTGATTTTTCAGCTGAAAAGTCACTTAACAAAGTTTGCATTCCATTTTTATTATTAAAGTATTTTCGAAGATGATCAGGATTATCACAAATTAATTCCACACTTATTTCCCGTGCCTTTTCACTTTCTATATCCACCATATTCAATGAATTTTTCTCTTTTAAATCGCAGGAAATGGCTGCATGTGGATTTGATAAATAATCATCCACTGATTCACCTAGCCAGTGATATCTACGAGCATATTTATTGTACTCATTCATTCCCTGTTGAACAACTGCCCAGTTTCCTTTGTCATTAATAAAAAATGTATGTTGGTACAGCTGATAACCGTCTTGTATACAGGAATTGTCTATTTTAGCAGATAGTTTACTGGTTTGGATCAACTTTTCTATGTTTTTACTATTAATAGAAAGGGTATCACCAGATTCAGCGATTTCTTCAGGTGCTTTACGAGATGCTCTTCCCTTTCCTCCGGCCGCCACAAAACCGTGCGATTCTGGATTCAATGCAGTTTTTAAAGCTCCACAAGTAGTTGTGGTTGTTCCGGAAGAATGCCAATCAAATCCTAAGACACATGAGAATGCTTGAAACCAGAAAGGATCAGACAAACGTCTTAAAAGTTCATCACTACCATATTCATCAATTATAACTTCACTGATTCCTCCAGCAAGCTTAATCATCCTACTAAACAGCCATCGTGGTGGATGGCCTCCATGAAGCGGTAGATTAGCAACTCCTTTTCTTTTCATAATGTAAATATATTTAAAATAAGATAATGTGTTTCTTTAAAAAAGCCCTAATTCTCGTAAAAATCAAAAGAATTTTTAAAAAAAATAAATGAAAAAATAATAATAATAATAATAATAATAATAATGAATCCAGAAAAAAAGAAAATTAAAGATTGAAAGTAAATATACAGCTATCTGAACCACTAGCAATGGTTGATTTACGTTTTACACTTCCTTCTAAGTTTGTCCAATCAAAACTACGATTAATAATAGCTTGACAGTTTATGCAAAATATGGGATTATTTTTAGCTTCTTCCTTCCAAGGACAGTTATCAAATTCAAAGTACCATCTAGGGCTTTTTTCAATAATGCCCACTCGTATCCCAAAATCACTGAATATCTCAGATAACCAAGCTAAATATGAGTCAAATATATCCTGACCATCTTCAGTATCCTCACTGATCCCAAATTCTTCCATTTTATATTCAAATGAAGGCTTCATATCTTCTTCTAATCTTTCCCCAAAGGCATTAAAAAGCATGTCACGCATTTCCATTTCACTTTGAGAACCACTAGTAGGAATGGCTTGAACAATAAAATTGTGAAAATTATCTAAAATTTGTTTTTTAATTATTTCTTTTTCTTTTTTGGCAGCTTTATGTTTAAATAAGGCCATTTGAATATTAGCATTCAATTCCGTGGATTTAAATGGTTTTATAATATATCCGTAGGGCTGGGTGACTCTGGCTCTCATAAGCATTTCTTCATCAGCATAAGCCGTTAAATAGATTATAGGAATGTCATTATGTTCATGAATAGCATGGGCTGCTTCAATACCATCCATATCTCCTTTTATAACTATATCCATTAATATTATATCTGGAACATGCTCCCCCGCAGCTCGAACTGCATTTTCTCCTGATGCAACCATTTCTACAACAGTATGTCCCATAGTTTCTAATTTATGTTTAATGCCCATGGCCACAATACTTTCATCTTCTACAACCAGAACCCTTGCATTAGCCATTATTTCATCCCCTAATCCAGTTCATTAAATAATTTTATTATATCTATAAATATTACATTCTTTCCTTATATTTAAGTTCTTTAAACCTAATTTCAAATTTAGAAGGTTTTGATATTTTTAATGTTCCATCAAGTTGATTTATAAGATTTTTAACAATTTTAAGGCCTAAAGAGTTAATTTTATCTATATCTAAGTCTTCAGGAAGGCCAATTCCATCATCAGATATTGATAAACAATAATCTGAATCATTGATTCTATGAAAATATACATTTATGGTTCCATTTCTATCAGGAAATGCATATTTTAATGAATTAGAAATAAGTTCGTTTATAATTAGTCCACAAGGAACTGCTGTATCTATACTCATCAAAGCATCAGCAATATCAAGATTAGACTCTATAACTTGACTATCTTTTTCATAGGAATATAATAAATCACTTACCATGCTTTGAACATAATCTTTAAGATTTATTTTAGAAATATCTCTAGAAAGATACAATTTTTCATGAATTAATGACATGGCTTGAATTCTATTCTGGCTTTCTTGATAGAGGTCAATTAATTTTTGATCATCAATCTGAGCCGATTGTAGGGTTAAAAGCGTGGATATTATTTGCATATTATTTTTTACCCGATGATGTATTTCTCTTAGAAGAAGTTCCTTTTCGTGAAGGGAATTCTTAATTTTATTTTCAGCAATTTTTCTATCACTAATATCCATAAAAGATATAATACCCTTTTCAGTACCAGGTATAATTTCAGAAGTCGCATAAAAATCCTTAATTTTTCCTTCGCGATTTTTTAACATAACTTCATAGTTTTTAGGAATTGCTAAAGGATTTATTCTTTGCATACGATGGTATCCTTCCATCCTTTCCAAATCATCACTGGCCACAAATTCCAACCACTTCCGATTGAATTTTAATTCTTTATTGCTATATCCTGAAAATAATTCAAATTCCGTATTTACTAAAGAGATGGTAGTATCTTTTTCAAAAATTACAGATAAAGTACCAGTATTCTCAAATATGGCTTTATATTCTTCACCTTGTTTTTTAAGAGCTTTTTCAGCCTGCTTTTGTTTAGTTACATCTTTTCCTTGTAAAAAATAGTTTTTTTCTTTCCATATTTCAACCAGAGTAATGGTAATTTCCAGTATTTTTTCAATGCCATTAATCTTGAATACTAGTTCATTTACATAAATTTCCTCAGAAAACAAATTATTAAAATCAGCTAATTTAACCCAATTTTGTAAATTATGACCTATAATTTCAGAGTATTGTTTTTCCATGAATTCTAATCCTGCATCATTACAATCAATAAAATTTCCATCTTTTTGGCAAACAAATATGGGATTTTTTGATTTTTCAAAGAGAGTCCTATATTTTTTTTCATTCTCTTTCAATGATTTTTCAGCAATTTCCCTATTTAATTGCTCTTTAGATTCATTCAAAGCCCTTATAACTGCATAGGAAAGTTTTGTAAGATTATTTTTAAGCACATAATCCGTTGCACCTTTTTTGAGCATTTCAACTGCATAATCTTCTCCAATTTTACCACTAACAAAAATAAAAGGAATATTAGGCGTTTTATCCTTAGTAATTCTCAAAGCAGAAAGCCCATCAAAATGCGGCAAAGATTGATCTGCCAATATTACATCTGGATTAAATTCAGTAATTGCTTTTATAAAGTCATCTTTGGTTTCAACACGACGGGACAAAAAGTCAAGACCTTCTTTTCTTAGCTCCCGCTCAGAAAGTTCAGCATCTAAAGGAACATCTTCCAGAATTAAAACCTTGATTTTATTCATATTTTACCACATTTACCTTAAAATAATGCACTAAAATGTGATTTACATAATTATCTGATTTCAAATTGATTTCAGATTAAATTTCATCCGGATATCCTATTGAATTAAGGTGGATTATTAATCAGCATCCAGTAAAAACCCAGGGTCGAAACAGCATCAATAAATTGATCAAATTCAACAGGTTTACTTACATAACTGTTGACACCCAATTCATAACTCTCTACAATATCCCTATCTTCTTTAGATGATGTCAAAACAACAACAGGAATTTTACGAGTATTTTCTTCAGCTTTTATCCGCTGTAAAACTTCTAATCCATCAACTTTAGGCATCCGTAAATCAAGAAGGATTAACTTCGGAAGATCATCCGGATTTCTATGAGAATATTCACCCTTGGCAAAAATAAAATCAAGCGCTTCTTCACCATCTTTAACCCAAACAACTTGATTAGCCATGTTCTTTCTTTTTAGTGCTCGCATGGTAAGTTCAGCATCAGTAGGATTGTCTTCCACAAGCAGTATCTCAATTTCTTCCATTCCCATTTTAGATTCACCTTTTAAGTTATTAATCCTATGAACAGATTATTAAAGGACTATAAATTTTAAATAATGTCAATTATTTAATTAATTTAAATTTAGTTTTAAATTTTTTATATGATGAGCTTAAATTAAAAACTTATTTCTTTGGCTTAGCTTTAGGTAAAGAAAAATATATGGTGGCACCATTATCCACCTCCCCTTCTCCCCAAACTTTTCCATCATGTCTTTTTACAATACGCTGAACAATTGTAAGGCCCACACCGGTTCCTTCAAATTCTTCAGGGCTGTGAAGACGTTGGAAAAGCCCAAATAACTTATTTATATATTTCATATTAAATCCAGCACCATTATCAGAAACAAAAAATACATATTCTCCTTTTTTATCTTCATATCCAACAATTATTTCGGCAGGGTCTTTATTTGATGTGAATTTTATGGCATTCCCAATTAAATTGGTATAAACTTGATAAAGTAAGGCACGATCGCCATAAGTTACTGGAAGTTCTTCTATAGTAAGATTTATATTTCTATGTTCTGTCTGATTAGAAAAGTCATTATACACAGATTGGGCCATAGATTTCATGTCAACTTTAGTAGAATTCATATCTTGTCGGCCAGCACGAGATAATAGCAATATGTCATCTATAAGTTGCCCCATTTTTTTGGTGTTATCTCTAATGATATTCAAAAGCCTGATTCCTTCATCATCAAGCTCATCTTCATAGTCTTCAACCATTATTCTAGAAAATCCATCAATGGCCCTTAAAGGAACCCTTAAATCATGAGAAACTGAATAAGCAAATGCTTCAAGCTCATCATTAGCATCAGCTAATTTTTCTGCCTGTTCACTTAATTCTTCATTTAATTTTCGCAACGAACGAACTCTTTCTACTCTTTCTGAGAGAAGCGCTACCATAACAACTATTAACATTAAAAGAATTAGTCTAAAGGCATCTTCAGATATATTCAATCCTAAGCTATTAGATATAGGCTGTATAACAATAAGCGCAATTGCAACAGCCACGGGTATACCTAAAAATATTTTTTTACGACCTAAATTAAGCCCTGACCTTAAAGAAATATGATCACCCCTAAATCATTTAAATTTAAAAAATCAAAGTTAATAACATTATTAGAATCAAAATCATGGTTATTATCAGCGTATAATAACAATATAACTATAAAATATATAATCAAGGAAAATTTTTTAATTTGAATATTTGATTTCTCCGTGACCATAAATATCATAAATAATATATAATTTTCATTATTTATAAAGTATTAAGCATGGACTTGTGACTTTATTATTTCTATTTTATTAAAATCTCATTTATTTTAAATTAGTGAATATATAATAATAATAAGACTATTAGAAAAAAATTAAATAAATAATTGAGGATTTAAGTTGATTAAAAAGTTAAAAAATTAAAAATAAATTAATTTAGATTGGTTTTTAAGAATATCTCTACTTAAAGGTGTTAAACTTTATTTAGAGTGGCTTTTAAGAAGATCTCTACTTAAAGGTGTAGAATTTTCAAGAAGAATCTCCTT
The DNA here is from genome assembly GCA_023249725.1 of Methanobacteriaceae archaeon. GTDB lineage: Archaea > Methanobacteriota > Methanobacteria > Methanobacteriales > Methanobacteriaceae > UBA349. The sequence continues at coordinate 9,296 of JAHFBZ010000012.1, read as the reverse complement.
TAAAAACTGACCAGTATATGTGCCAGAAGCAGCAATTTCTTCTGGTGTTCCAGTAGCAACTACCAGACCACCACCATCTCCGCCTTCAGGTCCCAAATCAATTATATAATCTGCAGTTTTGATAACATCCAAATTGTGTTCAATAACCACAACAGAATTACCTGAATCAGTTAAACGGCCTAATACATGAAGTAATCTTTTTATATCAGCGAAATGTAACCCTGTAGTTGGTTCATCTAATATATAAAGAGTCCTTCCAGTGCTTTGTCTACTTAATTCCTTGGACAATTTAACTCTTTGAGCTTCCCCTCCAGATAATGTAGTGGCTGATTGTCCCAAACGGATGTATCCCAGACCCACATCATCTAAGGTTTGTAATTTCTTTTTAATTTTTGGAATGTTTTCAAAGAATCCTACTGCTTCTTCTACAGTCATATCCAGAACTTCGGCAATGTTTTTACCTTTATATCGAATATCTAATGTTTCATCATTGTATCTTTTACCTTTACAAACCTCACAAGGTACATAAACGTCAGCTAAAAAGTGCATCTCTATTTTAATAATTCCATCACCACTACAAGCCTCACAACGACCACCTTTAACATTGAAACTAAATCTACCAGGTTTATAACCTCTTTTCTTAGCTTCAGGAGTTTCGGCCATTAATTCACGGATGTAGGTAAATACTCCAGTGTAAGTTGCCGAGTTAGAACGTGGCGTTCTACCTATAGCTGATTGATCAATGATAATTATTTTATCTATGTGCTGAACACCTTCAATTTTCTCATGAATGCCAGCATTCATGTGTTTTCTATTGATTTTTTCATAAAGGCCTTTATATAATATTTCATTGATTAAAGTACTTTTTCCAGAGCCGGATACTCCAGTAATGCAACTAAATACTCCTAAAGGAATTTCAACATCAATATTCTGAAGATTGTTTTGTTGGGCACCATGAATGGTAATGAAGTTTCCATTAGAACTTCTCCTTTTTTCAGGCAACGAAACGGACTCCCTTCGTGAGAGATAGTTTCCAGTGATTGAATTCTCATTGCTTATGATTTCTGAAGGCGTTCCGGTGGCAACCACATGACCACCATGCTCTCCAGCACCAGGACCCACATCAACCACATAGTCTGCAGATAATATAGTTTCTTCATCATGTTCCACCACAATAAGAGTATTTCCAATGTCCCTTAATCTTTTCAAGGTTTCAATGAGACGGACATTATCTCTCTGGTGCAATCCAATACTGGGTTCATCTAAAATATAGAGAACTCCTACCAGACCAGAACCGATTTGAGTGGCTAGACGAATACGTTGGGCCTCTCCACCAGACAAAGTACCTGAAGATCTACTAAGTGTGATATAATTAAGTCCCACATCCACCAGAAATTTTAAACGTTCATTAATTTCTTTTAGAACTTCTTTAGCAATGAATTCTTCTCTTTCAGATAGTTTAAGGCCTTGGAAGAATATTTGAGATTCTTTAATGGGCATTTCTACAACTTCAGCTATAGATTTCTCCCCAATAGTAACGGATCTACTTTCAGGCCGCAGACGACTGCCATCACACACTGGACAGTTATGATTACTCATGAACTGTCCCATGTAACTTCGCATGTAATTTGACTTTGTTTCCAAATAAATACGTTCCATTCTCTTGATTACACCTTCAAATTTCCGGTTTACTCGATATGAACGATTTTTTCTTTTAAATGAAAATTCTACTCTTTCAGATGAACCATAAAGAATAGCTTTTTGATATTCTGGATCCAAATCCTTGAAAGGAACATCCATACTAAATCCAAAATGCTCAGAAACGGCTTGTAACATCTGTTGATAGTAATTCTCTTTAGTAGTTGATTTGCTCCAGGGCACAATAGCTCCTTCACTTAGTGAAAGTTCTGGATTAGGAACTACCAACTCTGGATCAATTTCTAATTTACTTCCCAGCCCATTACACTCAGGACAGGCCCCATGAGGGCTGTTAAATGAAAACATGCGGGGACTAATTTCTTCAAAGTTTATTCCACATTCTACACAAGCAAAGTGTTCACTGTATATTTTTTCCCCGGCTTCTGATGAATATTCACTGTTTTCAGTTTTCGAGTTGTTGAAATCATAAACTATAATTAGTATTCCTTCTCCAAGTTCTAAGGCAGTTTCCACAGAATCTGCCAATCTTCTCTGGAAATCGATGTCTGATCGGATGACCAAACGGTCCACAACTACTTCTATAGAGTGTTTTTTGTTTTTATTTAGCTCAAAATCTTCTTCCAAATCAGAAACTTCACCATCGACTCTTACTCTAACAAATCCCTTGGTTCGGAGGTTTTCAAAAACTTTTTGATGTTCTCCTTTCCTATCTCTAATAACTGGGGCTAGAACCTGTATTTTTGTTCCTTCACCACTCAATAAAATATTTTCTACAATCTGGCCAGTAGTTTGTTGTGAAATTTCTTTTCCACAGTTATAGCAATGAGGAGTTCCTATTCTTGCGAATAAAAGTCTTAAATAATCATAAATTTCAGTTATGGTTCCCACTGTTGAACGGGGATTCATTTTAGTTGTTTTCTGATCAATAGAAATTGCAGGAGATAGTCCTTCAATATAATCTATCTCTGGTTTTTTCATTTGGCCTAAAAACTGTCTAGCATATGCAGATAGCGATTCAACATATCTACGCTGCCCTTCGGCATAAATTGTATCGAAAGCCAGTGATGACTTTCCAGACCCACTAAGCCCTGTGATTACTATTAATTTGTCTCTAGGTATCTCCAGATCAATATTTTGTAAATTATGCTCTCGCGCACCTTTAAGCACTATACTCCCTTTTTTATCTGTTATTTCGGGACTCATAAGATTAAACTCCTTATAATTTATTTTTTAAATTAATTTTTTTAAATGGATTATTTATTTAGTTAAATGTGAGTTGATTTTAAATTGATACTTTTAAATTAAATTTAATAATTCCGTGTTACATTATTATTTTATATTTTATTGATACTAAATATATCTTAAATCATTTTTAGTGCATTTATCATTTAGAAACACCTTTAAGAACCATTAACTGGTCCCTAATCTTAGCTGCCTTTTCAAAATCAAGACCGGTTGCAGCATCTTTCATATCTCTTTCTAAATCATTGATTAAAAGTTTTAATTCGTCTTTTGGCATTTTTTCAAGGTCACTGACATCTTTAAGATCCAGATTTTCCCCTTCTTTCTTCTCTTTAAGACTTCTCATTGTATTATGCGGTTCAATGCCATGTTTTTTATTGTAATCATTCTGTACTTTTCTACGATCGTTAGTAATATTAACTGCGTTTTTTACAGAATCGGTTAATACATCAGCATACATTAAAACCTGCCCATCTACATTACGAGCTGCGCGACCAATAGTTTGTATTAAAGATGTTTCAGATCTAAGGAATCCCTCTTTATCAGCATCTAAAATTCCTACTAGGCCTACTTCAGGAAGATCCAATCCTTCTCTTAAAAGGTTGACTCCTACCAAACAATCAAACTCGCCCCGACGTAAATCATCAATAATTTCAATCCGCTCCAGGGTATCAATTTCAGAGTGAAGGTATCTGACTTTAATACCAATTTTAGCATAGTAATCCGTGAGATCTTCTGCCATTCGTTTAGTTAGAGTAGTTACCAGAATTCTCTGATTCATTTTTATTTTTCTCTGCACTTCAACCAATAAATCATCGACCTGTCCTTTAACCGGCCTTACTATAACTTCTGGATCAACCAACCCCGTGGGTCTAATAATTTGCTCCACTACATTTAGACTTCTTTCCAGTTCATAGTTGGCTGGTGTGGCTGAGACATAAACAACTTGATTGACAATTTTTTCAAACTCATGGAATTGTAAAGGTCTGTTTTCTCGAGCAGAAGGCAGTCTAAATCCATAATCAATCAGAGTATCCTTCCGGGCCTTATCTCCATTATACATCCCCCTAATTTGAGGTGCGGTAACATGGGATTCATCAATAATTGTTAAAAAATCATCAGGGAAGTATTTTAACAGAGTATATGGAATTTCACCCCATTTTCGATCGCTGAGGTGCAAGGTATAGTTTTCAATACCAGAACAATATCCCATTTCCTTTAACATTTCTATGTCAAATTTAGTGCGTTGTTCTAGCCGTTGTGCTTCAACCAGTTTATTCTGAGAATTTAAAACTATTAAACGTTCTTCTAATTCATCTTCAATATCTTTTAAAGCAGCTTTCAGTTTATCTTCACCAATAACAAAGTGCTTTGCGGGAAATATCATGGTTCTTTCCAGTTCCTGGATTTTTTTCCCTCTTAAAGTATCAATAAGAGATATAGCATCTATATTATCACCAAATAACTCGATTCGAATTGGCGGTGTTCCATGAACAGGATTTATTTCAATAACATCCCCTCTTACTCTAAACTGGCCCCTATCAAATTCAATGTCATTTCTTTCATATTGCATATGAATTAAACGGCTTAAGATTTCTTCTCGGTCAATTGAATCTCCAATTTCCAGAGAAAGCACAAACTCACCATAGTCTTCTGGAGAACCAATACCATATATACAGGAAACACTGGAAACTACAATAACATCATCTCTAGAGAGGAGTGATTGTGTGGCAGAGTGACGCATACGGTCTATTTCATCATTTATTGATGCTTCTTTGTCAATGTAAGTATCTGAACGTGGAACATAGGCTTCTGGCTGGTAATAATCATAATAACTCACAAAGTATTCCACAGCATTATCTGGGAAAAATTCCTTAAATTCTTCATAAAGCTGGGCGGCCAGGGTTTTATTATGTGAAATAACCAGGGTAGGTTTCTGGACATTTTTAATCACATTAGCCATAGTAAATGTTTTACCAGAACCAGTTACTCCTAAAAGAGTTTGATTAGGAAAACCTTTCTTTATTCCATTAGTAATTGATTTTATGGCCTTGGGCTGGTCACCTAGTGGTTTATAGTTAGATACTAACTCAAATCGGTTCATCTCTCTTTTCCTCAGAAAAATCTTACTTTATCTTTAAAATTTAATTCATCTAAATTAATTTCTATTAAATAATCTGATATTATATTCTGATGCATAAGTTCAATAAGATTATAATATGCATGAAAATTTAAATAAAAAGTGTTATCACAATGATTTAATTTATAATAAAAAAACTGTTAAATAAAAAAACGATGTTAATTTTATATAAACAATGATAGTAATTTATAACATAAAAACTTTCCCCTAATATATAATTTTATTAACATTTTTGGTAAAATCTTAAGATAATTAAATTAATATTTAAATTAATTTTAATGAAATTAATAGATTAAAATTTGCTTAGAGAGCATTAGAAAAGTAATAATAAATGCAATAGAGTTTAAAATCCTTTTTAACATTTGAAGAACTTTAATAAAGTTTTTATAAATAAAAGGACTACTAGAAGCATATAACTTGTTTATAATCAATATTTATTTATAATCCCTATCTAAATTGAGGTAAAACATTGTCCACACAAGTCGATAATCCCAATGATCTTCCAGATAAAACAGGTGTTTACATAATGAAAGATGCAAGGGACAATGTAATTTACATTGGAAAGTCAGTATCTTTAAAAAAAAGGGTTAAATCTTATTTTAAAGAGTATCATGATTCTCTCAAAACAAAAATCATGATGGGCCAGTTCCAAAGCTTGGAATACATCATTACCGATACTGAAAAGGAAGCATTAATATTAGAGGCCAATTTAATAAAAAAATACAGGCCCACTTATAATGTTCGACTAAAAGACGATAAGAGATACCCCTATATTAAAATTACCCGGGAAAAATTTCCCCGCATATTAATCACTAGAAATATTTCAAGTGATGGTTCTCACTATTTTGGACCATTCACTGATGCCGGCTCAGTTAAAAAAACGGTTAAATTTGTAAAATCTCTTTTTAAAATTCGAGACTGTAAACGCATGGATGGTCCTTGTCTTAACAGTCAGATAGATCTCTGTCATGCACCTTGTGCTGGACAAATTACAAAAGCAGACTATAAAAAACTTATTGATAGCATCGACCTTTTTTTCCAAGGTAGATATTCTAAAGTAATAGAAATACTAGATGAAGAGATGCATGTTGCTGCTAAAAATCAAGAATTCGAAAGAGCGGCAGTTATAAGAGACCAAATTGAATCCATACATGATGTGATGGAACATCAAAATGTGGCCTTCAACAACAATATTAATCAAGACATCATTGCCGGCTCTTATGATAAAAAAATGGCTTGTATGGTAGTTTTCTCAGTTCGTGAGGGCAAAATTACTGGAAAAGACGATTTTTTAATGGCCGGAGTGGAAAATACATCTCCTGAAGATATTTTATCTGCTTTTATAAAACAGTATTATGCTAATCCGCGATATGTTCCTGGTGAAATCATCTTGCAGCATATAATAAAAGAAGAAAAACTGATTAAAGATTGGCTTTCTGATATAAGGGAAGATACAGTGGAAATTATTGTTCCCCATGATGGGGTGAAGTTTAAATTGATACGAATGGCCGCCAAAAATGCAGATATTATTAAAAATCAGAAAAAACAGGTCAAAAACGCTCTTTTAGACCTTAAAAAATATTTAAAACTTCCTAAAATTCCACAAAACATTGAAGGATTTGATGTTTCTAATATCTCTGGAAAATCAGCTGTCGGATCTATGGTAAGTTTTCAGAATGCTAATCCTAAAAAATCCAGATATAGAAAGTATCGACTAGAAACTCCAGGGCCTGATGACTATGGAATGATGAGAGAACTATTAACTCGAAGATATGAAAAGCTTTTAAGAGAAAACGAAGACTTACCAGATTTAATTTTAGTCGACGGGGGTAAAGGGCAGTTAAAAATTGCAGTTGAAGTTTTAAAATCTCTTAACTTAAATATGATTCCAGTTATTGGTCTGGCAAAGGAATTTGAACATATATTCATTCCCCAAATGAATGAACCAATAATATTACCTCATAATTCACAGGCCCTTTTTTTATTGCAAAGAATAAGAGATGAAGCACACCGATTTGCTGTTTCTTACCATCGTAATATCCGATCAAAAGAAATTGATTACTCTCAGTTGGATGAAATCTTAGGTGTAGGTCCCAAAAGAAAAATTAATCTTTTAAGACACTTCGGTGATATTGAATCCATAAAAAAAGCAGAAGTTAATGATTTGATGCAGGTAAAGGGTATGAATAAAAAAGTTGCCCAAAAAATTTATAATTATTTTAATAATATTTGAAATAATTCATGTTCTAATAAGTATCATGAAGTCTATTTTATACTTATTTTTTATATTAATTAATAATCTGGCCATTTTAATCCCTATTTTCCAATTATCATCTAAACGAAAATAAGTGATTTTTTAAATTAAAACGGCCATTTTGCATTTTAAAAATTAATATATAAAACTATTAATATTATTTAGATGAATAAAATAGTATAATGATTTATAATTACATTTAAAAAAATAAAGAGTGTTTTTTATTTGTTTAGATAAAAATTTAAGTAAAAAACAATCATAAATAGTATTATATATTAGTATTATGTAACTATGAAAATTTTTCAAATAGATTATAAATGATAATAAAAATTCCTTGATATACATTTCTCTAATAGATTTGTATCGTTGTGTTAATAAACGATATTAATGGTGGATAAAATGCCGGATACGAAATTACTGGTTGTAGAAGATGAGAGCATTGTGGCCATGGACATTAAACATAGAGCTGAGGGCCTAGGATACACCGTGATGAGCATAGCCTCTTCAGGTGAAGAAGCTATTGAAAAAACTAAAAAATATAGGCCACATCTTGTATTAATGGATATTGTATTAAAAGGTAAGATGGATGGTGTTGAAGCTGCTCAGGTAATTCGAGAGGAGTGTGACATACCTATTGTTTACTTAACAGCATATTCTGATGAAAAAACACTCGGAAGGGCCAAACTAACCGGGCCTTTTGGATATATAATTAAACCATTTGAAGACCGAGAACTTCACAGTGCCGTGGAAGTTGCGCTTTATAAACATCAAATGGATAGCAAGCTTAAAGAAAGTGAAGAAAGGTATCGAAATCTATTTGAATCGTTTCCAGATCCAATTTTATTACTTGATTCACAAGGAAATATTACTTTTATGAATCAAACTGTGGAACAGATTATTGGAATTAAGCGAAAAAGAATCATTGGGAAATCAATTTTAAACCTTGCTCAGAAGGGATTTTTTATTGAAGAGGAAATTCAAGGTTATGTGGATTCAATTCCATCGATAATAGAACATGAAGGAACCAAACCATTTGAAATGAATCTCTTTGATAAAAATGGGCAAGAACTTTATTTTGAAATATATTCCTCTGTTTTAAGTTCAGAAGAACATGGACCCATAATTCAATTTATTGGTCACGATATAACTTCTAGAGTAGAAGCAGAAGAACAAAGAGGAGAATTAATTAGGGAAAAGGCTCGTGTAGAACTATATGGGTTTGTAGTTAGTGCCGTGCCAGTTTTCGCCTCTTCCATTCCCCCACAACTTAGAAATACTATTATAAAAAATTTTGCAGATAGATTTGAGAAAAATGTTAAGCCGAATTTTATTAAAGAAATGTCGGCAAATGGCTTCTTAGATTTAATAAAAGAACATGATACCCAAAACAATGCAGAAATTTTTAATGCTTATTTAACTTGGATCATCGAACTTTTATCTAATTTAGGTATAAAAACCCGAATTATTAGAACTGAACCTAAAATTAAACTGGAATTCATTACATTTCCCTGGATAGAAGAAGCCCGTAAAAACCCTATTTTCACGTTAATCTTTAGGGCCATGATTATTAGAAGCTTTACCTGGACTGGATTAAAGGGAAATGTTACTCAAACATCAAGTCTTTTGGAAGGTTCCAAGAATATAAAATTCGAGTTTTACATTCCTAACTAACTCTTTTATAAAAATATGCGATTAGTGTGTTTTTATAGATTTATTAATTTATTAAATTTTATTAGAATTTTATTAGAATTTTATTTAAATTAATAAGGAGGAGGCAACTATGTTAGAGCGAATAAAAACAGGAATTGATACCTTAGACAATATTATCGAAGGATTTCCTGAAGGCCGGACTTTACTGGTTACTGGTGATGCAGGATCTGGAAAAACTATTTTTGGACTACAATTTGCAATAAGCTGTGCAAAAGACGGTTTAAAAACTACTTATATTACCACTGAAGAAGATGATGAAGATTTAGAACGGCAAAGTATGTCTTTTGGATG
>JAHFBZ010000011.1 GCA_023249725.1 Methanobacteriaceae archaeon | reverse complement strand
ATCATTTAGGGCATAGATTAATGGCTCTAATGCTTCATCATTCCCTATTCTACCTAATGCTTCAGCTGCTTTCCATCGAACTTCTGAATCATAATCATCAAGACGTTCTATTAATGGAGTTACGGCATATCTACTTTGTATTTTTCCTAGTGCTTCTGCAGCATTGGCACGCACAGTGCCGAGGACTGAAAATTTAGAATGCCAATCTTCATATTCCAGAGATTTGATTAAGGCAGGTACTGCCCGTTGATCTCCTACATATTTTAAAGCACGAGTGGCTTCTTTTCTAACTATGAAATCTTCATGTTCTAGGGCATCAATAAGTCCAGGAACATCTTTTTCCGCCATCAACTCGTCTACATCGACTTTGTACTTGTTTAAAGCCATTTATTTCCCCAACCATAACCTCAAGCATTTATATCAATCTTATTTAGAATATTCATTATTCTAGAATTCATTTATAGATTCATTAAGATAATCCAAAATTATAATATTATATATAAACTTCTTTCCTAAAAAGTTTACACCATCCTATTGGCTATTTCCATAGCTTTATCTTCCCCATATATTAAACTCAAGTTAGAAATAATGGCTAAATAAGACTTTAAAGGCGTAATATCGTCTTTTAAAGTGGCATTGGCCATGTAACTTAAGGTTTTTGCTACAGATTCTGTATTTCCTGTGATTTGATAAACCAGAACTGCATCAGCATAATGATTCAAGCCATAGTTAGTCGGGCTACCATCATCAGTAAATCTTCCTTGCGAATTTTGATTGTTCATTAACCATTTGGATCCTTTTTTAATAGAATTTAAAACATCTTTATCCTGAGTGGAATTATAATAAAGACAGAGGCCTTTCAAAATCTCAATATTTTGATAGGATTGTGATGTCCATGAACCATCACTTTTTTGAGATTTTAAAACATTTGCGATGATTTTTTCCTTACCATTTGGATTCATTCCACTTACCTGAGCATAAGTTTTCAGGCTTAAATAATCTGGACCAAGGGTACTGCTTGATGATGGCTTAACATTGGAAATATTTATATAATTCTTTCCTGTTTGACTATTGACAAAATCAAGGCCTTTTCTGGTTACAATAGTTTGATTTTCATTAATATTGGATGTGTTATTGTCCACGGTCATTAATGGATATATGGTTTCCATTGTTCCCACAGTATACTCTTCGGGTGGTATACTTGTAGGAAAAGATCCATTGTCCATCTGTTTATAACTCAACCAGTTAAGTAAATATTGTGAACGATTATTTAGATCAGCATTCGAGCTCTGGGACATATAGGTATATAATATAGTTATTTGTGAATTTAATGCATAGTTCCCTTTATTTATGCCTCCAAATTCTAAATCAAGGAGTGAATCTTTTAAATAGTCTCCCCCATTTTCAGAATAACTGTAACCGTTCCAAAATTGTTCTATAAATTCTACACTTTTTTTATATTCTGTATTATTAATTGATGATGAGTTTAAGTTAGTAGTAGGGGGATTTAATGTTGGATTTTTAATATATTTGTAAACAGAAGCATCTCCTGAAACAAAATATGTTTTAAAATGAGTATCATATAATATGTAAGTGATAAGTCCGTTGGAAGAGGTTAGGTTGTACATGCCTGGAGATACGTAGATATAGCTTATATTGTATTTGTTTAAGAGATAATAGGCTTCACTTGCTTGGGCAGTCCCTAACATAGTATCCACATCTCTTTGGGTGGCCACAGTTTCATCAACAGAAGGTGCAGTTCCCATAAATCCTTCATAAACTGTTTTCCAGAGAGCAACATCTTTACGATGGGTATTCCCTATTAAGAAATACGCATCATCCTTTGTTGTTAAAAAAATTGCATCTAATGGTGTTTCGTTTTCAATCCACTTAAAAGCAGAAATCTCATTTGCTGTAGGTTGACTGACACCGCTGTAAGTAATTGCTACTCCTTGAGCTATAGGAATTGAAATAAGGATTAATAATAAAATTATTTTTAAACTTCCACCGAAGTCTCTTTTAAAGAGTTTATAACTTTTAAAAATTGAAAGTTCATTAATTTTAGGCAATAAAATATAGGCAAATACATATCCTGCCATTAATGTTAATGGAATGGCAGCATATGGGTCTCTAAATCTAAAGGAGTATGTTCCAATTACCATAAATGCAAGGGCCCACAATGCCAAAAATTTATATAATGAATTCTTTGATTTCATGAAAATAACCAGCCCATATAACCCCAGAACTAGTTGAAGAATGCCCATCCATTTGGGGAACCCTAAAATAGTTACTGGTTCCTGTTGGAATCTGGCTACGAAAGTAACAAATTCTAAAAGCCCAATTCCAATTAAAATGAATACAATGGAAAATGTAACTGGTTTTTTCTTAAATGAGGGTATTAAAAATGTGACCATTAAAAGTAGAATTATTAGTGCCATAAATACCCATCCACGATGAGTGAAAAGATATATGGTAAATATAACTAAGGCAAACAGTAAATATTTGTAGTTTCCAGAGAATATTTTTAGAAAATTTTTTAATGCAAAATTATCCAGATTTTCATATCCTGGAATTGATTTGATATATTTTACTAAAAAGTAAGCCATGCTTATGAAAAGCAGTATTCCCAGAGATTCGGGTATAAAGACAGATGTGCGAACTATAAATGCCGGGACAAATGCGAATAGGAGAGTTGATAGTAATTCTGCATTTTTATTGTCAAAAAGCTCATGTGATAATTTATAAAATACAAAAACTGAGGCAACTCCTAGAAGCGGCGGTAAAATAAAAAAAACCAACTGACTGTGAAATGCTTCATAAAGAATAGTTCCAATAATATGATACAATGGAGGGTAACCATAAGAACTTAAGCCCATTAAAGAAAGAGGATTATGGGATATAACTCCAAAACCTTGTTCGGTTATTCTTATAACAATATCATGGTGTAAATAGGCATCATTACCTGCAATAGAAAGATATCTGCTGGGAATTAATCTAACGAGGAATGTTCCAAGTAATATTAATATTAAATAGATTTGATTAAGATTTTTTGCAATTAAATTAGAGCTTAAAATGGATTTTTTACTCATTGGGCCACCATTATAGTAATTTTTACTTGTATTGAATTAAATTATAAATATTCAATTATTTATTTAATTATTAATCTCTTAACATTCTATTGAACTATTAATAATCTAGAATGCTTTTTCAGGTTTTGAAATTTTTTTCTTATCTTAATTCTAATTCAGCATTTATAAGTATATTTTTTACTATAATCCATGCTAAATTTCTATTATTTTTCTAGCAAGATTTCTATTTTCATATTATGTCTAATTGATTTATTGATTATAAAAATAAAATGAAAATAAGGACGATTAGAGAAATAATTATTCTATTACTTTTTAATTTTAATTAATTTTACTCTATAAAATTGTTCTAAGGAGTTTTAAAAGCTCAGGATAGCCTTTTAATAGTCTTAAAATAGACAATTTCGAAATTGAATCAATATCATTATTTTGGGCAGATTTTAGTAGGTTATTTATATCTTCATCATTGAGTTTATCAAAAATTTTTCTAAATCGCAGTGATTTTTCTAAATTTTTACCCACTTGTTTTTTCCAAATTTTTTCGTAATTTTTCAAGTATTTTTCCGAGTAGTCCTCTTTTTGAACAGCATCGGCAGCAACCATACCTGCTATTTTAGCACATTCTGCAGAAACATGAATTCCACCACCCGTCACCGGATCAACCTGTCCGGCAGCATCTCCCACAACTATTAGGCCATTTCCATAGGTTTTTTGAATCGGTCCACCTATAGGGACTGCACCCACATTGAATTCAACTTTTTTACCACCTAACTTTTCTGTAAATTTTTGGAGATAGTGGTAGGCATTACCTTGGGAACTTCTAATGCCCAACCCTACATTGGCTCGATTATCTCCTTTGGGAAATATCCAAGCATATCCACCGGGTGCTATTTTCTGGCCAAAATAGAATTTCATCATTTCCGGGTCAACATCTAAGCCCACCATTTCAAATTGAGCACATGAACAGATATCTTTAGGTTTAAATCGATTTTCTAATCCATAAAATTGGGCCATATTTGATTCAATTCCATCCGCAGCAATAACTATTTTGGCAGGTATTTCCAAGATCTTTCCCAGGTGTTTAGCTATAACACCTTTCACTTGACCATTTTCTGTAATTAATCCCTTCACGGTGGTTTTCAGCATTATTTCGGTTCCGGCATTTGCTGATTGTATGGCTAAATTTTTATCGAAATTTTTTCTCTCTAAGATACGGCCTTTTAAGATTTTATTTTTTGAAGTTACACTATTTCTGTTAGGGGAGTATATTGTTGCTCCTTTGACTCTAGCAAGGGTGTATTCTGAGGATGGTGAAATATCTATTTTTTTAAAAAAAGAATCACTAACTCCACCGGCGCATTGAACGGGAGTTCCAATTTCTTGATGTTTTTCAATCATTAAAACGTTGGCACCATTTTTTGATGCATACATTGAGGCTATAGATCCTGAAACACGGCCTCCAACTACAATTACATCGTAATTCATTTAAACCCTCTTTAGGTTATTTATCCATAATAATATGGCTTGAGTATATGATTAAATTATTCTAAATAATATTGATTAGAACTATTGATTAAAATAATAAGTTTATTATTTTCTATTTTCTATTTTATTTAAAATTCTACTTTTCTAGTGCTCCTAAGGGACAGGTAAATATGCAACTTTCACATTCAACACAGCCAGGACCAATATTTAATTGCCATTCATCCAGGGATAATACATTTTCATGGCATACACTTACACAAGCACCACAATATCCACAAGTGTCTGGTTTGAATTTCAATTTTATCACCGATATTATATTTAGATCATTAAATATGATATAAAATATATATTTAGTTATGTAAAACTGAAATATAAAATGTTATATTCAAATAATGCACTTAAATAATGTCTTTTGAAAAATGAAATCTAAATCCTAAATAATTGCTTAAATTATTAATTTAGTTCATATTTATCCCAAAATTTCATTTGAATTTGAATAAATAACCGTTAAGTTAATATAGTACAATGTACAACTTACGATAGTATGCAGGGGTGCCCGAGCGGCCAAAGGGGGAGGACTTAAGATCCTCTGGCGTAGGCCTTCGAGGGTTCGAATCCCTTCCCCTGCACTTTAATAATCTTAATTTAAGTTTAACTATTAATTTCACTCAATTTCTAGCTATTTGTGCAATAATTAATTGATAAGATAGTAAAATATATATGATCATAATTAATAAATGAATGAAAATCCCATTACTGTTTTTATTCATATAATTGTTTCATTATTGCCTTAGTGGCTCAGGGGTAGAGCGATGCCTTGGTAAGGCATAGGCCGGGGGTTCAAATCCCCCCTAAGGCTTTAATTACTTTTTTATTAGTTTTTTATTCACAATTTTTAGTAATTTAATAATTTTTATTTAATTCTTTTAATTATTAATCTTATTAATAGATTAATTGGAATAAATTTTATTCATCTTAGATATTCTGATATAATAATGATTAAAATATCGATCCAATATGATGGAAAATAAGATTAAAAGAATAACTTTAAGTTAAAAGATTTATTTATATTTTATTTATTAATTATAAATAATCCTAAGGTGATGTTATGGAAAAGAAAATATCTCAAATTTCTGATATTCATTTTGGCGAGAAAAATTTCTCTCAGCACTTAAAAAATAATCTTTTAAATCAACTAAAAGAAGAAAATCCTGATCTTATTATAGTTTCTGGGGATTTAACTACTGAGGGATACATTCATGAATATGAACAAGCAGCGGATTTTGTAGATGAACTGAGATCCATAACTAATACCTATACTATACCTGGAAATCACGATGCTAGGAATGTTGGTTTAATTCATTTTGAAAAACTTATTGGTCACCGAAAATTTACCCACATAGATAAATCCGGAGGATTTGCAATTTTTGGCCTTGATTCATCTGAACCGGACATTAATGATGGACAGATAGGAATTGATCAACTGAACTGGCTGAGAAAAGAAATGGAAAAACTTCCCAATGATTTATGTAAAATCGCGACATTTCATCATCATTTACTTCCTATTCCTCAAACTGGCCGCGAAAGAAATATATTATTAGATTCTGGTGATTTACTAAGATTATTCAGTGAATGTGGTGTTGATTTTGTACTTAATGGACATAAACATGTTCCAAATGTCTGGATGATAGAAAAAATGGTTGTACTTAATTCTGGAACTGCTACTACTCGTAAATTAAGAGGCAATACTTTTCCTTCCCACAATCAACTGCTTATTCATGATAATGATATTCGTGTGGATTTAATAAATACTGAAACTGGTGCCAAAAGGGAAATGGCTAATTATTCTGTTAGATTAGAACAAGAGGAATATGTCGTTTGTTCTCATAATCATCTTTTAAATCACGATTAAACTGATTTAATCACTTTTTGATTATCATTTTATTTATTATTATCTTCTTTATTAGTTTTTAACAATTATACTCACTTTAAATATTCACTTTAAATCAAAAATACTCTGCTTTGTATTGTATTTTCATATATTTACTAAATCCTTATGTAAATCAATAATTGATTTATCAGTTATTTATTTAGTTCTCAAATAGCAAAAATAAGTAGGCTATATAAGAATATATAAATTAGATAAAATTGAACAGATATATATGATTAAATTTGAATTATTAATCTAAAGTAAAAATTAACTATGAATTATAGATTACATTTTAAACTAAAATATTTATAAAATTTATTAGTGATAACATGTCGAAGACCTTTGATATATTCATGGCCGGACTTATCTCCGGAATTGTTGCTTACACTACCATCCAACTGGGAATTGGGGGGACAGTTTTAGGTGCAGTTTTAGGGTCTGTGCTTTATCAATTCATGTCTCATTTCATTCGAAATCCGTTAGAAAAAGTTCAAACTCAAAAAATTGAATCCAGTATTGTATATACATTACCTCTCCTCTTAATTCTAGGAATAGAAATTATATATTTCATGACCCCCATCTATTGGCGCTCAGAACAAATTTTCTATTTTCTACAAGGTGCCACAGGATGGAATCTATTTAGATCAATTGGAATTGGCCTGATAATAATGGGAATTTACCCTATTTTACAGTCTGAATTTGTTAAAAAACGATATGGGTTTATAATTTCTGGTTTAGGGGTAATAGTGCTACTTAGGGGATTTATAGATGTGCATTCTCCTTTGGTGAATCTTTACTATGGGTTATTCACTCGATTTGATGATTTAATATCTTTAATGGTCATATTTGTACTTATTTATGTAATTTTTGCCATTTTAAAAGGATCTATATCGTTAATTAGGCAAAAAGATGATGAAATTGATCTTAATGGTGAAGAAAATAAAAACAGTAAAGAAGATTCAAAAGAAAAAAATCTAGATGAATGGCTGAAATAGATAAATGAATTAGCTGTTTGACAGAAGCATAACTAAATATTGGAATCAATTATGGAACTATTATCATTTCTATTTCTTTAAAAATTTAATTAATTGTATAATTTTAAAAAATATTTAATCAAATAGGGATATCATGAATAAAAAGACTAAAAACACTACACTTAAGTCTATACTAGATATTATACTGTATGAAAATCCAGCAACACAGGATGAAATTGCAGATAAATTAGGAATAACTCGCAGATATGTAACCAAACTTCTCCAACCAATGGTAAAAAAAGGTGTGGTAAGAAGGGCATATATATTGGATATTCAAAAATTTAATGAGTTTTCAGAGATGTTTGATGAGGAACGTACCTCTAGAGAATAT
Source organism: Methanobacteriaceae archaeon (assembly GCA_023249725.1). Lineage (GTDB taxonomy): Archaea > Methanobacteriota > Methanobacteria > Methanobacteriales > Methanobacteriaceae > UBA349. Next base: position 29,503 of record JAHFBZ010000011.1, on the reverse strand, counting down.
GCTGGAAGTTTTGTCATTAAAGACATATTAAAAAATATGGCAGAACATGTATGTCAACAACTGGAAAAATCCTTCAATGCATTTTCTAATTACAATGTTGGAATGGCTAATGAAGCCCTTAAAATGGATTATACTACTAATAATATGCATGAAAAAGTCAGGTCTTCAGTTGATACGGCCATGGCCATAAATCCCTACTCTGAATTTAGTAAAACAATGGTCTTTAGTGAAATAGCTTATGATTTAGAACGTATAGGTGATCATTCAGGTATTATTGCTAATTTCACTCTAAAAGAAGCATATGAAGTTGATTCGGAAATGCTCAAATATCTGGAAGATATGTATCAAACAGCCCGTAAAATGGTCAGTTGGTCTATGGAGTCATTTATTAATGAAAGATTAGATTTAAAAAATGATATTATGGATTATGAGGAGAAAATGCATGCTCTTCAAAAGAAGGCCCTTAATTGTATAGCTACTCAGATGGCAGAAACTCCATTTGAGGATAAGGACCGCTCAACATATTATATCTCTCTTTCACGTGTTGTTAAAGCATTTGAAAGAATTGGGGATATTTCAATTGAAATAGTAGATACTGCAGTTGAATACTACCGTAATATTCCTAGAACTACCACTCCGGAAAGATTTAGAGAAAAGAGGCAGTCATATGGTTCAAATAACAAAGAATAAAATATATTTAACAAAGCAAGTTAATTCAGATTGATTTCATATTGAAAATAGAATTTGAAAAATAGAATAACTATTAAAAATTAATTACAATATTCTTTAATATTATTCTTCTTTTTTTTCAATTTCTTCTTTTTCCATGTACTCTTTAATTTTTTTATCTTCCCAATCTTTTCCTAGGAATCTGTTTCTTGACACAATCTCTATTCCCTGCCATAAAACTGCAATTCCCCAGAATATAGTGACCCAGTAAAACCACCATGTGCCGGGAGAAACAAAAAAGTTGATTACAAAAAGAAGGGCATTTATTATTAAATAAATCAAAAGATGGTTGTAAAAGGCTTTAAGCTGCTTTACTCTTTTTTTAGCTTGTTCGTATTTTTCTTCCATATTATCTCCTCTTTAGTTCTAATTTCATAATAATCAAATTAATAAGATTAATTAGGATATTTATTGAAATTTGGATATTGATATTAATATATATGTTCTTATTTATTATTATAAATATGGTAATTTAAAGCATAGTCAATTAAAAATTAATAAAAAATTAAAAAATCAAAACTAAAAAATTCAATTAAATATCGTCTAAAATTTAGTATCTAATTATTATCTAATCATTTCAGTATTTTTTTCATTCTTTACCATCATAATAAATTTCATCCATTTCAAAAACCTTTCTAAATGGCGACTCCCTAGTGACCTCTTCATGTACATGGGCCATTATTCCAGGTAGTCTTCCTATCATAAACATTCCACTTCCTAATCTCCAATCAAACCCAAGATCAGATAAAATTCCGGCATTAGCACCATCTATATTCATTCGAATACCTTTGGACTCGAAAAGTAGATTTTCAAGGGCTAGGGCCAGTTCACTGTGCCTACCTAGACATTCATATTCCTGGGCCAGTTCCATAAGTCTTGGTGCTCTAGGATCTTCATCATGATATCGGTGTCCAAATCCTGGAATTTTTTCTTCTCTTTTCATGAAGTAATCAAACATGATTTCTGCCATACTATCAATGTCCATGTCTGATCTAGTTTTATTTATACCTTCTTGAAGGACTTGCATGGATTTTTCAATGGCTCCGGCGTGATTTTCTCCAAAAGCCAGCAAAGCTCCAGCCAAACAGGCATGCATTGGAGATCCTGCCGAAGCCATTAATCTCGCGGACTGTGTGCTAGGGGGTGTTACTCCATGGTCACAGAATGATACCAATATGGCTTCCAGCATTTTTGATTCGTTCTTTGAAGGTTCTTCTCCATTGATTAAGAGATATATCATTTCTGCAAAGGATGTATTTCCTATCAAATCTTCTTGTAGATGGCCTCTGGTTAGGAGCCTATTAGGTTCTACCTTTGTTATAGCGGTCCTCCACTTGAGATTATTGGGTTTGAATATATCCTTTAATACTTCCTCAGTTATCATAATGACTCTTATATTATCAAAGGATTATTTAACTTTAATGCTTTTAGCGTAGTATTGTTCCTAAATTAAGAACTAAATTTTTATTTTAATCCTCTAAAATACTCCAAAAAGAAAAATGTTCACTAAAAGTGATTATTAGTACACTAAATAGTAACCTTTATATGCTTGTAGGCTAAGGTTAAGAATGAGGTGGTAAAATATGGATACCAAAATTATCATTGGAATAATCGTTGCTATAATAATAATAGCCGGTGCCGTTATGGCACTCGGTGGCGGAAGCCAGGAATCTAAAATAGACATTGTTGGATCAACTTCTGTACAACCAGTGGCTGAAAAGTTAGCTGAAGTATATATGAAAGAGCACCCGAATGTTAAGATTAATGTTCAGGGTGGAGGTTCTAGTGTAGGCATAACCAGTGCTCAACAAGGCACCGCGGACATCGGTACTAGTTCCAAAGAACTAAAAGACAACGAATCTGCCGGTCTAACCGAATACATGATTGCTAAAGATGGAATTGTAATAGCTGTTAACAGTCAAAATTCAGTCAGTGCATTAACTCCTGACCAGGTTAAAGGTATTTTCAGTGGAAACATTACCAACTGGAAAGAAGTAGGTGGATCTGATGCGGAAATTAATGTTGTGACCAGAGAAGACGGTTCTGGAACAAGAAGTGCTTTTGAAGAAATAGTCATGGGTAAAGAAACCAAAATTAAAAAGGACGCAATTGTTCAAAGTTCCACTGAAGCAGTTAAACAAGCAGTTAAACAAGATCCAAATGCCATAGGATTCATATCCTTAGCAAATCTTGACGAAAGTGTAAAAGCTTTAAAAATTGATGGTGTAACTCCTTCCGAAGCAACTGTGACTGATGGTACTTACAAAGTACAAAGACCATTCCTTTTCTTAGTAAAAGGCGATGCTAAAGGTGCAGTAAAAGAATTCATTGACTGGGTTTTAAGCCCGGCTGGACAGGAAATAGTAAAATCTGAAAAGCTAGTACCTGCAAAATAATTAAATAAAATAATTAAATGAGTGTGGTTAATAACCACCATCTCATTTTTTTTGTATTTTGGATATTAATCAATCCTGAAAGTTTTAAAATAGAATAGTCAAATTCAAGAAAAATAAATTCAATATCTTACATAAAATAATTCTTATAAAATGTCATACTAGCTTAAGTTATCAATTTGTATTTATATTCATCAAAAATATATCTAAATATGCTAAAGATTATTAAATCACGGCAGCATTTAAATAGAGAAAAAAAGAATTTATTTCTCAAAGGTGATGTAATGGACTCAAAACTTAAGTTTGGAATTATTATTATTATTATTATTATAATCCTCATTGGTGCTTATCTGCTCTTTAAACCAGGATTTCAATATGATAGGATCGAAATCGCAGGTTCTACCTCGGTTCAACCAGTGGCTGAAAAGTTAGCTGAAGTATATATGAAAGAGCACCCGAATGTTAAGATTAATGTTCAGGGTGGTGGATCTGGCCTGGGCATAAGAACTACAGAACAAGGAATTGTTAATATCGGGACCAGTTCCAAGCCTTTAAAATCAGATGAAAAGGATGGAATACAAGAATATGTGATTGGTAAAGATGGGATTGTAATAGCAGTTAACCTGGAGAATGGGGTTTCTGATCTTAGTAAAGAACAAATAAAAGACATTTATAATGGTAATATCACTAATTGGGAAAAAGTTGGTGGTGCGGATGCTGAAATTCATGTTGTGGTAAGGGAATCTGGCTCTGGAACTTTAAGTTCTTTTAACGCACTGGTTATGAACAAAACCAAGATTAGATCAGACGCAATTGTTCAGGGATCTACAGAGGGCGTTAAACAAGCTGTAAAACAAGATCCTTATGCTATTGGATTCGTATCGCTTTCTCACATGAGTAATGACGTTAAAACACTTGAAATAGGTGGAATAACTCCTTTGGAAACCACTATATCTGATGGTTCCTATACTTTGCAGGTTCCATTTGAATTCTTGACTAAAGGCGACCCCCAGGGTGCTACCAAAGAATTTATTGACTGGGTCTTCTCTCTAGAAGGTCAATCAATTATAAGAAGTGAAAAGATTGTTCCAGCTATTGGTAATGTTTCAGATGATGTAGGAATTACATTCTGAATACATATCAAATCTCCAATTTTTATCAAAAAAATATCAAAAAATCCATTAATTTTAAAATTTGATTTATCTACTTCAGAATTCACAAATAATCAACAAATAATTATATATGATTCACAAATAATAATCAACAAAAATTTATATAATATTTATTGAATTTCATATTCAAAAATATTAAATGCTCGATAAAAATATTAAAAATTATTGAAACTCATCATTCATTCATTTAATTAATTGTTAAATTGATTCATTTAATTTAAACAAAAATTACCGACTATATTTGGGGTGCATTATGAATAAAAGACTTGAAGAATACTTTGTTGAGAAAGGGCTTTTTATCACAGCTATATTTTCCATAATTGTGATTCTGCTGATAATTGCTTTTATATTCAGGGAAGGTTTTCCCATATTTCAGGAATATGGTTTTCTGAATTTCATTTTTGGTATGGACTGGGCCCCATCTGATGGTCAATATGGTGTTTTCACCATGATCATTGGATCCCTGTGCATTACGATATTGGCTTTAATAATGGCGGTGCCACTTTCAATACTATGTGCAATATTCATGGCGGAAATAGCACCCCCTACTATGACAAAAATTTTAAAACCGGTGATTGAAACATTAGCCGGTATTCCATCGGTAGTTTATGGATTTTTTGGTCTTATAGTTCTAGTACCATTTGTTAGGGTTCAATTCGGTGGTACAGGGTTTAGTATGCTCACAGCATCCATTATTTTGACTGTAATGATTTTACCTACTATAATAAGTGTTTCGGTGGATGCGCTACGTTCAGTCCCTCTCGAGTACAAAGAAGCATCTTTAGCCCTAGGAGCTACACAATGGCAAACCATAAAGAATGTTATTTTTCCGGCAGCAATTCCGGGAGTAATAACTGCAATTATTCTGGGTATGGGCCGTGCCGTAGGAGAAACTCTGGCCGTAATTATGGTTGCAGGAAATGTAACTCAGATACCAGGTTCCATTATGGATCCAGTAAGAGCACTAACATCTAACATTGCCTTAGAAATGGGTTATGCAACAGGCCTACATTACAATGCCTTGTTTGGAACTGCAGTCGTGCTATTCTTAATGATTATGGTTCTATTAGTAATAGCTAACTATTATCACTACAAGAAAAAGGTTGTAATTGGAGGAGGATATCTATGAAACCTTCAATGTTAACCAACGTATCCTTAAAGAAAACTTCAAGTTATAAATACTTTAATAATTTGATTTTAGAAAAATGCGGTGTTAAACATGTCATTTAGAATAATTTCTCCTAAAAATGCACAGAAAATAATGAAATCTATTTTTTGGGCTTCAGGGATACTAACGATAATTATTCTAATTGTTATAATTGGATACATTATCTTGAAAGGAATGCCTGTGATTAGCCTGGAATTTTTACTTGCAGATCCTATTGATTCTGGAAGAGCGGGTGGAATAGCACCTATGATTGTTTCCAGTATATATGTAACACTGATCGCTGGAATTGTGGCCGCACCACTAGGTGTTGGGGCTGCAGTATATCTTTCAGAATATGCTGGCGAGAGTAGATTAGTTAAACTAATTAGATTCGGAGCAGAAACTCTGGCTGCCATACCTTCAATTGTGTTTGGTCTATTTGGACTATCGTTTTTCGTAATATTTTTAGGAATGGGATGGTCATTACTTTCAGGAGGGTTAGTTCTTGCTTTAATGGCTCTTCCCACTATTTTTCAAGTGGCTGAAGTTTCTATTGAATCTGTTCCAAGATCTTATCGAGAAGGAAGTTTGGCATTAGGCGCAAATAAATGGGAAACGGTCTATAGGGTAGTTTTACCTGCAGCTATACCTGGAATAACCACTGGAGTCATTTTAGGTATGGCTAGGGCGATATCAGAAGCTGCAGCAATTTTGTTTGTTGTTGGTTCTGCGTTGGCCATGCCAGCATCTATATTTGACCCGGGAAGGCCTTTACCGCTGCACCTGTTTGTAATGGCTACTGAAGGAATTTCTCTGGACAATGCATATGGAACGGCAGCTGTACTGGTAATAATGTTGCTTGTAATTACTGTATTAACTAATACATTTGTTGAAAGATACCGGAAAAAGATGATGGGGAGATAGAATGAATAGAATCGAAGTTGAAGATTTAAATGTTTACTTTGATGATGCACACATCCTCAAAGACATTAATATAAAAATTCCAAAAAACACAGTGACCGCCCTTATTGGGCCTTCTGGTTGTGGTAAATCCACATTTATAAGAACTTTAAACCGTATGAATGATGTTATTCCAACTTTTAGACGTGATGGAGTCGTTTATTTAGATGGTGAAGATATATACGATCCTAAAATTGATGTGGTGGATCTTCGGAAAAAAATAGGAATGGTATTCCAGAAACCTAACCCTTTTCCAAAATCAATATTTGACAATGTTGCTTATGGTTTGCGAGTTCACGGGATTACTGATAAGGATACTGTGCAGGAAAGAGTTGAAGAAAGTTTAAAATCAGCTGCATTGTGGGATGAAGTAAAGGATAAGCTTGATAAATCTGCTATGGGTCTTTCTGGTGGTCAACAACAAAGATTATGCATTGCTAGAACCATTGCCATAAAACCGGAAGTTATTCTTATGGATGAACCATGTTCTGCACTGGATCCCATATCAACCACCAAAATTGAAGATCTAATTCACAAATTAAAAAATGATTTTACAATAATTATAGTAACTCACAACATGCAACAAGCAACCCGGGTTTCTAAACATACCTCTTTCTTCCTGCATGGAGAAATCGTGGAGAGTAATCTCACAGAAAGATTATTCCTGGAACCAGAAGACAAAAGGACAGAAGATTATATTACTGGTAGGTTTGGTTAAATCGTTTTTGTAATCAGTAATGGAGAGATTGAACATGCAATCCAATAGGTGAGCTGATGTTTGGGGCTATTTTAGAAAATAAACTATCTTCACTTAGTAAAGAAGTGATTGATTATAGTAATCTGACAGTGGAACGGGTTGATGATGCGGTTATCAGCTTTTTAGAAGGAGATATCTCTAAAGCAAGGAATATTATAGAATCCACGGCTTTAGTAAATGAAAAAAGTCATGAAATTGAACATGGATGTCTTAAAATCCTGGGATTGCATCAACCTGTTGCCAAAGATCTCAGAATGGGTGCTGCTTTACTCAGAACTTCTATAGAACTTGAAAGAATAAATATTCTAGCTGCTTATATAGCGAGATATGCTATTGATGCTAATACCAATGGAAAAAACCCCTACAAACCACCTCATCTTAGCTTTATGTCACAGACAGTTCAAACAATGATAAAAGATGGTGTAGGGGCTTTGATTGCCCAGGATATTCAACTACTGAAAAGATCCACCAAAAACTATGTCCCCTTACAAGATTTTTATAATCAGATGTTTGCTCAGTATGATGGTGAAGAAATTGGAGTTTCATCCACTCATTTGATACTGGTGGGAAGAAATCTATTAAGTATGGGCCACCATGTAATGGGAATGGCAGATAGAATTGCTTACATGATTGTAGGAAAAAGAGTAATGCACCATAAAGTGTTTTATAATGTTTTAATGAGATAATCGAGGCGATCAAATTGTGGCTACCCACAGAAGACCCTATAATAATGGAATATGGAAATTTAGATAAGTCTGATTTGCCTGAGTTTGGTTATATTAAAATATTGAATCGGGATAATGAGGCAGTAATTTTCATAAAAGAAGGTTTTATTGTGGGATCCTGGTGCATGGATGTATCGTCTTTAGAAGAGTTCTATGAAAATAAAGCCATGAAAAATATTGATATTGCTAATGATTCAAAATTAGAGATTTATCAAACAAATAATTCTTTATTTGAAACTTTAATTGAATTAAATGAAGAATGTAAACTTTCACTACCTATTGAAATTAAATTAATACTTAATGAAAAAGTTTCGGATATTGCTTCACGCAAAGATCTTTTAGAGAAATACCGGATTAGAGCGCCTTCAGAAGAAGATGTGGAAAACTTGATACTTAATTACAAATCTTACAAATCTTAGATTTATTGGGAGGGTTATTAATGGATAAAAAATATCCGCGGATATTATTCCGTAAAAGACTTAAAGACTTGAGAAAAGAAATGGAAGATATTGGACAAAGGACTATACAGGCCCATAAAAATGCAGTGGACGTTTTTTTGGAATACGATGAGGAAATGGCCAAAAAAGTCGTTGCAGATAGTAAAGAAATTGATGGGATGGTTTTTGAACTTGAAAGAAGATGTATAAGCATAATTGCAGCTGAACAACCTGTTGCTCGTGATTTAAGGTTTATTGAAGCATGTATTAAAGTTGGAAGCCACTTAAAACGTATAGCTTACTTAGCAGCGAATATTACGGATGCCGCTGAAAAATTGAAAGATGAAGAAATACCTAAAAAACCAAGTGAAGACCTTAAACATATGGCTGATTTTGTTCAGATGATGTTAAGTAAAGGTATCTATGTTTTTCTAGATCAGAATATGGATATGGCTAAAGAACTGCGCCATGATGATGATAAAGTAGACGATTTATTTGATCAAGCCCTAGACCATATCACTGGAAGTATGTTTGATGATAAAGATGCTATTTCTTACCTGATAAACTTGCTCTTTGTGGCTCGTTTCCTGGAAAGAATTGCTGATCGGGCAGTTAGCATAGGCGATAGGACTATTTTTATGATCACTTGTGAAAAACCTTAATATTTACTTATTTTTTTATTTTTATTTTGAATCATATTAATTAAATTATATTTAGTGTCTCAAGAGTTCTTAATACCATGTATTTCCTTAATATACCATTAAAAAGAATAAATGCTAGAATTCAATTAAAATTTAAGGATTAATAAAGTAATTCTTTTAAACTAATTAAAAAATCTTTAAGGAGTTTAGGTGATTTTTTGAATTATTATATTTTTGCTCTTTTAGCTGCTTTTTTCTTTGGTCTGGCCCCTATATTTGGAAAAATTGGACTTGAAGGTGTCAGTCCAGCATTAGCCCTATGTATAAGAAGTTTTATAATTAGTGGGATTATGCTGGTATGGTTATTATTCAATACGTATGTCAGTCCATTAACTGATGTGAATATGTCTGGGTGGGTTTTTATTGCTCTAGAGGGAATATGTGCTGCTCTTTTAGGACAATTATTATATTATTATGCTTTAAAGTCTGGAGATGCATCAGTAGTTGTTCCTTTAATTGCATCATTCCCTTTAGTTACTTTTATTATAGCTACTCTTTTTTTAGGTGATAAAATATCAATTACCAAGGTGTGCGGAATTTTATTTACAATAACGGGGATAATTTTATTGAGAATTTAATTTAGAAAAAATATATTGGAAAAAAAATAAAGATTTTTAATTGATATTGGTATATTAAAAATTGAATTAAAATAATATGAAAAAATAAATATAATTTAAAATTAGAATAAATGAATTTAAATAATTCAAGGCCTTAAAATAGCACTAGCATGTCTTCCCGCCCAGCACTGAATACATACACCTATAGGTAGCCCAGCAGTGTGGGTATCTGCAGTTAATATTTTAACATCTAAAGCTGTGGTTTTTCCACCTAATCCCATAGGCCCTATACCAGATTGGTTTATTTCTTCTAAAATATCTGTTTCTATTTTTGCAATTTCCACTTCTGGATTTCGCTCACCTACTTTACCCATCAGTGCTTTTTTTGCCATTTTCATGGCCATATCTGATGATCCGCCAATTCCAACCCCTACAATTACCGGCGGGCATGGTTTTCCTTGGGCTTTAACCACTGTTTCCACCACGAATTCTCTTACTCCTTCTACACCTTCACCTGGAAGAGCCATTTTAAGGGCATTATTATTTTCAGATCCAAATCCTTTGGGAAAAATAGTAAGTTCTAAATAATCTTCTTCTATTAATTCAATATCTATTTGGGGAATCCCCTGGCCAGTATTAGTCCCAGTATTTTTTCTGGTGAATGGATGAACTACATTAGGCCTTAAAGGGACCTCTTTAGTTGCTTTTTCTACACCATTTTTGATTCCTTGATAGAGGTTTTCCACATTTACATTACCTAACTTAACAAATATTATTGGCAGACCCGTATCTTGACAGAGAGGAACACCCATTTCTTCAGCGGCATCAATATTATCCAAGATAGCTTTAAGATTTAATAGTCCTAGTTCACTATCCTCACTTTTATAAGCAGCTTGCAATGCAGATTTTACATCAGATGGTAAATTGATAACAGCATCATGATAAAGATCACAAATTGTATTTTCTATTTTTTTTTTATTAATCATGAAAGCACCTTTTTCTAGTTATATGAATTATTGTCAAATTTAATAAAAATTAGATAAATAAACTACTACTTGATATTAATTAAAATTTACCATAATATTTTTAAAATGCATTAAAAATTTTTTTCAATTTATTTAAATAACTAAACTTATTGAAGATATCTAAAATAAACTAATAAAACAAATAATAAATTAAAACTAATTAATTAATTAAATTTTAAAGAATAGAACATTAATGAATTAATTATCAAAAAAATAAATAAATGGAATAATAAAATGAAAAAAAGGCCGGTAATTAAACCGAACTTAATATTTCATTATATTTTTTAATCTTTCCAGTTCTTTGGCTATTTTGTCCTGTTTTCCTGAAATTAATTCTTCAGAATCTGTTTTTAGGGCGGCGGTAGGGCAACTCAAAACACAAATTGGTGTTTCTTCTTCAAAGCAAAGATCACATTTATTGGCAATTCCCTTTTCGTCCATAGTAATGGCACCAATAGGGCATGAGTCTCTACAGAGTCCACAGCCAATACAATCTGCTTTGGAAATTACTATTGCTCCTTCAAATTCTCCTATAGCCTCTTCAGGACAGATATTTAAGCAGGGAGCTCTTTCTGGAGCACAATGCATGCAGAAAACTGGAACGCCACTGATTACTCTTATAGCATTTTTAGGACAATTCCTTTCGCATTTCATGCATTCGTTGCATAGTTCTGGTTTTGAAACTAGTTCTTTCATTCCAAACCTCCTATTTAAAAGCTCCTTTGGCTCTGTTTTCAGCAGTCAAAACAGTCATAATGTCTGAACCTTTTTTTGGTTTTCCCACACCCGATAACTTAGCAATATGTTTTGCTTGTTTATCAAGCTTTAATTTTTCAGTATCAATTAAAGCAATGGCTCTTTTAGAGCAAGATTTAATACATGGGGTTGTATCCAGATCCTGGCACTGATGACATTTCTGGGCCTTTCTATCATCCATTACTACTGCTCCAAATGGACATACCATCATGCATAGCCCACAGCCAATACATTTTTCAGATTGAATATCTTTCTCTATAATGGCTTCAGTGGGGCAAATGGTTTTACAAGGGGCATCTTCGCACTGTTGACAGATAATAGGATAATATGAACCTTCAACTTCACGTATCATTATTCTAGATACTCCATGAAGTTTAGAACAGGCATCTTCGCAGTCTAAACAGCCATCGCATAAATCTGGCTGAACTATTAATTTATCCAATCTTCTGCCCCCTATATCCTAAGCTCAGTACATACTTGGTCAACGTATTCCTGAATCTTAGCTTTTTCCTCATCTTCTAGATGTTTAAACCTTTTTTGAGCATTTAAATATTCACTCACTGGTTTTCTTTGCATGGGTCGATAAGTAACCTTAAATTCACCTTCTACTATTTCATATAAAATCCAGGAACCTGTTTCCACAGCCAGACGGCCCAGGTCGATGGTTTTGGATGTATCATAACCCCAACCAGTAGTACATGGTTGGTTAAGGTGAATGTAGGCTGGTCCTTCCGTTTCAGCGGCTTTTTTGACTTTTTGCATAAAGTCTTCTGGATAAGATATGGATGCAGTAGCCACGTAAGGCACACCATGAGCGGCCATAATCATGGGAACATTTTTCTTAGGTTTATTTTCACCAAAACTTTCTTTTCCATGGGGGCTGGTGGTTGTAGATGCACCATATGGTGTTGCACCACTTCTCTGAATACCAGTGTTCATGTAAGCTTCATTATCGTAACAAATGTAAATCAGGTTGTGTCCTCTTTCCATTGCTCCAGATAAAGCTTGCATACCAATATCGGCAGTTCCACCGTCTCCTGCAAATGCTACAACATTGACATCCTCTTTTCCCTGAGCTTTTAAGGCCCTTTCTACACCTGAAGCTACTGCTCCTGCATTTTCAAAGCCAACATGTATCCAAGGAATTTCCCATGAGGTTTCAGGATAAGGAGTAGTAATTACCTCTAAACAACCAGTTGAAGAAATAGCTACAGTATTCCTACCAAGCACCTTTAGTGCTAGTCTTACACCTATGGTAGCACCACATCCGGCACAACCGCGGTGACCCGGGGCGAGTAATTCTTCTTCAGGTATTTTCATTTAGACTCCCTCCTTTAATCCGATCCAGGTAATGTCCTGGGTAGGGTTTTTAGTCTTATTTACAATGTCTTTGAGGTGGGTTGGAGTAATATCTCTTCCGCCAAGACCTACAATGAAACCATAAATATCAACATCACTAATGGAAGATTTAAGGTCGGTATATAATGCCCCCCCTACTCCAAAAGTAATGTTTTTATCCAGAACAGCCACTTTATGGGCGTTTTTAATGGCTTTGTGAATATCTTCTTTAGGGAACGGTCGGTAAGTTCTAATTTTCAACATACCTACTTTTTCTCCATCTTTTCGTAAATCATCCACCACATCTCTTATGGTACTACACAGGGATCCCATAGTTATTAATATGATTTCTGCATCATCACAGTAGTATTCTTCCACGGAACCATATTCTCTACCAAATATTTCGCTAAATTCCTTATTGACTTTTTTAATAACATCCATGGATCTTTCCATAGCCAACTCCAGATGGTATCGGGCTTCCATGTAATAATTAGGGTCGGCAAGAGTTCCAATGGACATTGGCCGTTCAGGATCAAGGTATAAATGTTCAGGCACATATTTTGGTAAGAAACTGTCTACATCTTCTTGTGAAGGTATATCCACAGGTTCTACTGTGTGAGTAAGGATAAATCCGTCTAAACACACCATACTGGGCAAAAGGACATCTTTATCTTCTGAAATTTTATAGGAACGTAGAACTGAGTCCAGAGCTTCTTGTCCGTCTTCAACATAAATCTGTATCCATCCCGTATCTCTTTGAGATATTGAATCCTGGTGATCATTCCATATACTTAATGGGGCGGCTAAAGCTCGGTTGGCATTGGCCATTACTATAGGTGTTCTAAGGCCTGCTGCTGCAAAAAGAACTTCGTGCATTAAAGCCAATCCCTGAGATGATGTGGCGGTGAATACTCTAACTCCTGCTCCGGAAGCACCGATAGCAGCACTCATTGAAGTGTGTTCTGATTCTACCATTATATATTCTGAATCTATATCTCCATCAGCCACAAACTGGGCCAAATATTCAGATATGCTGGTTTGTGGAGTAATGGGATAAACTGGGATAACTTGGGGTCTAGCAAGACGTACAGCTTCTGCTATTGCCTTATTAGCAGTCATAACTTTAAGAACCATTATTCTCTCTCCATTTTTATGGCTTTTACAGGGCATTCTTCGGCACATATGCCGCACCCTTTACAATAATTGTAATCTATATCGTGTTCCTTATTTATACAGCCCTCTGGACAGAAAAGAATGCAGTTATCACAATCTATGCATGTTTCTTTGTCAAGTATGGGCTTAAAGGTCCTCCAACTTCCTGTCTTATTATTCCGGGTACTCCCGGGGTTTTTGACAGCTCCTCCGATGGATTCCATGGTAAATCACCTGTTAAAATTAATTTGTTTTAAAATTTTAAATTTTATTAATTCTAATTTCAAAACTTTGTTATTTCTAAATTTTAGTTGTTATTTAATTTATTAAAATTATTAAATGAATTGGATTTAATTCATTTAACATGCTCGTAAGCTGCTTTAGCAGCAACAGCGTTTTTTTCTCCAACTTTACCTGGGAAAGTTTCTTTTATAATTTTTATAATGGAATCAAGGCTTACTTCTCCTGTAGCTCCTGCAAATGCACCAAGCATAACAGTATTTACAATTGGTAAACCTAACTTTTCCAGTGCAATTCCTGTAGCATCTATTACATGGGTTTCAGAGCCTTCGTGTTCAGGTGATTCTCCCTGAGTATTTATAATTGCCATACCGTGGCATTTAAGACCTGAAAACACATCTACTACTTCTAAAAGTCCTTCATCAAGTACTACAACGTAATCTGGGTTATAAACTTGATATCGTCGTCTAATTGGTTCATCGTTTATTCTTGTGAATGCCATGACGGGAGCGCCTCTTCTTTCAACGCCAAAAAAGGGAAATGCTTGTGAATACTTTCCATCTTCGAAAGCAGCCTTTGCTAAAATCTCTGCTGCTGTAACAGAGCCCTGACCACCGCGTCCGTGAAAGCGAATTTCGATCATAATTTACCTCCATTCCTCATAGTTAATCATTATAAATTTTTAATATATATATACATGATGGTGCCATGAAATAAAGTATAGTATTAATGAAATTATTAGTTAAAGTTTGATAATATTTTTGATATATTTCGAGGATTAATTAGCACAAAATTATCAATAAAAGACTGAGGAATTATAATGAAAGTTATTATCATCACCGGAAAGCTGGCTGAAGGACTGGTAAAAAAGGTTTCAGCTAGTTCAAAACAGGATGTATTTGTTCATGTTGTCAATACTCCTGTAGCGGCTTTTTTAACGCCCAGAAAAATATCTAATGAAATTAAAGAACTTGAATCAATTAATTTAATTGACTTGAATGATATGGATATGATAATTATTCCAGGTCTTATTCGTAAAGATGCTAAATTAATTCAAGAAGAAACGGGAATTCCAGCTTATAAAGGACCAACTGAGGCGGCTGACTTGCAAATAGTCCTTGATGCACTGGATAAATTAGAGCTTTCAACCATAACTTCTGCGGATAAACTTATTGAAGCAGAACAACGTCAAAAGGCCTTGGATTTTATTGAAAATTTTGAAAAAGATGAAAAACTAACCAATAAACTCCTTAAAAAGCATAATAATATTTTAGTTGGTAAATTACCTGTTGGAGAAGATTTTCCAATGAGAGTGCTGGCAGAAATTGCCAATGCCCCTCTTTTAACTACTGAAGATCTCATTAAAAAAGCGCGTTACTTCATCAAAAGTGGAGCTGATATGGTTGATATTGGAATGGTGGCTGGTGAAAATCTGGCCCATAAAATTCCAGAAATGGTTTCAACTCTCAAACAGATAGCTGGTGATATTCCAGTAAGTATAGACACTTTGAACCCATTGGAGATTGAATCTGCGGTAAAATCAGGTGTTGATATGGTTTTAAGTTTAGATCATGGGAATTGTGAAGAAGTGCTTCCTTTAATGGAAAAAAAACAAATTCCAGCAGTTATTCTTCCCACGGATTTCCAAAGGGGCTGGGTTCCTCATACTGTGGAGGAAAGGGTCAGTTCGTTGGAAGAACTTCGAGAAAAATGTAAAAATATAGATGTGGTAGCTGATTTAATTCTTGATCCGATTAACAGTAGGAGTATTGTTGATTCTATAATGGCCTGCCATCAGTATCATGATAAAAACCCAGAACCTCTTTTTTTAGGTGTTGGCAATGTTACAGAGCTTTTAGACACAGATTCAGTGGGAGTTAATTCTCTTCTCTCAGGCATAGCTATGGAACTAGGGGCCAGTATATTATTTACTCCTGAAGAAAGTGGTAAAACAGTTCGCAGCGTTTATGAACTTGCTGTATCCTCTAAAATGATGTTTTTAGCTAAAAATAGGGGTTCTATCCCTAAAGATCTGGGAATTAATCTCCTGGTTTTCAAGGATAAAAGACTTCCTGAGAAAGTGGTTGAAGAATTTGATGTGCCGGTTTTTGAAGCGGAGGGAACTAAAAAATTCGTGCAGGATGAGGCAGGAAGTTTTAAAATTATGGTAAATGAACAGGAGATAATGGTAGTTCATTATAAAAATATGGAACCTGATGTGGCCATTGTTGGCAAATCAGCTAAGAAGATATATGGAGAACTTTTAAATCGCCAGATGATAAGTCGCCTGGAACATGCTGCCTATTTGGGTTCAGAACTTCAAAAAGCAGAAATTGCTATGATTACTGGGAAAAACTATACTCAGGACTTTGAATTATTTAAAAAACCTTTTTCTATTTAATTTAAATTTTGTCTAAATTTCACTATTAGTGGATTTTTTTACACTTGAAGTGTATGTCTAAAAATAAAAAACAATATTTTAGATATATAATCAAATTAATTGAATATTCCATATTAAATTTAATATATTCAAAATTTTATATCTACATTTTATATCTACAATTATAATATAATCTACATAAAGAATTTGAATATATTAAATTTCAATAAGAAGGACAACTATTCAATCTAAATTTTAATCTAATATTTTAAAATCATTAATTATTTAAAATCAAGATTTTAATAGGTATTAACTCAATTTTATTTCACTGGAGTAAAAAAATGAAAACATGTACCAAATGTGGTGCCCCCGAGGTTATTATTGAAAAAAAGCATTCTGGACAGCGACTTTGTCAGGATTGCTTTATTCAAGGAACACAGCAAAAGGTATTGAAAGATATTCGCAAGTACAAACTCATTGATAAGGGCGATAAAGTTCTGATGGCCCTATCTGGTGGTAAAGACAGTGTAATGGTTCTGGATATATTAAATTCACTTTATGAAAGAAATATAATTGAAATGACTGCGGTAACCATTGATGAAGGTATCAAAGGATATCGGGAAGATGGGGTAAGAATAGCTGAGGATCATGCCAAGCGTTTAGGGATAGAACACAATTTAGTCACTTTTAAAGACTCATTTGATACCACGCTGGATGATATTATGACATCTTCCTCTCAAAGAGGGGCCTGTACTTACTGTGGCGTTTTCAGGCGATGGATTTTAAATAGAGAGGCCCGAGATGTGGGAGCCACTAAAATTGCCACCGGCCATAATCTTGATGATGAAACTCAGGCCATTTTAATGAATTATTTAGAAGGAAACATTGAAAATCTCACCCGAATTGGGCCTAAAACAGTGTCTCGAAGTGAAAAGTTCACAGTGAAGATTAAACCGCTTAGGGAGATTCCTGAAAAGGAAGTAGCTCTTTATGTATTGGCCAGAGAGCTGGAAGTCCACTTTGCGGGCTGTCCTTATTCTCAAGAATCATTTAGGGGTGAAGTGGGCCAATTTATAAAGCAATTGTCTCAAAACCATCCCACTATCATGTATTCTACTTTAAGAGGATTCGATAAGTTAAAACCAGTTATAAAAAAAGAATTCACTAAAGAATTTAATATGGGAAAATGTACTCGGTGTGGTGAGCCCTCTGCCCATGAACTGTGCAGGGCCTGTATTTTTTGCATTGAAATAAACGAATGATTACACAATTTTGTCTTATTCAATTAAAAATACATACAAAAAATTTTA
This sequence comes from Methanobacteriaceae archaeon, assembly GCA_023249725.1. Lineage (GTDB taxonomy): Archaea > Methanobacteriota > Methanobacteria > Methanobacteriales > Methanobacteriaceae > UBA349. The sequence goes on along the minus strand of JAHFBZ010000011.1, from coordinate 11,724 downwards.
GAGGAGATTAAATGAAATTTACATTAATTATTGGTGATGAACAGGAAACTAGAGATTTTCCTGATGAAACAACTATTAAACGTGTTTTAGAGGATATGGATTTTCCATTAGAAACAGTTGTTGTTAAAAAAAATGGCCAAATTGTACTAGAAGAAGAAATAATTGCTGATGGAGATGTTATTGAAGTTATTAAGGTTATTTATGGTGGATAAACTCAAGCAAACAAAAAGTAATTATATAATAAAACATTCTTCAATTTTTATCTAGAAAATGATGAGTGGGATTTCAATTCAACTAGAACATTGGATAATTTTTAGGTAGATTTTGGAAATAATTGTATTTTCAGGAGATAGAACTTTTAAATTCTTTCTTATTTCTCCTTTTTGATGCTTATTAAGAGTAATTTTAGATTTAAAAATATTTAATGATATTTTATTTATTTATTTATTTTGCTTTTGTTTTAATGTAGGGTAATTATATAGCTTAAAATATATAGCTTAAAATCTATTTTATTATTTGTATCATATTTGGAGGTGAAGTGTGATGAAGATAAAATTTTTGGCTTTGTTTGTTGTTTTCTTTATGGCTTGTTCGGTTGTGCAGTTTGCAGCACCTGTGGCTGCTGCACCACAGAAAGGATATTTAGTAGATCATGGAACAAAAATTTTCTATGATGGTGTCAGTGGTGAAAAAATAACAATGAAAGTTAAGTGGAAGACTTATTTATACTCTAACAACATGCGTAAAGTCGAAAGAACATATTATGAAAAAATTAATGGAAAGTGGAAATATTCTCATAAATGGGTAGTTTCTTTCAAAAAGGTTTCAAAAACTAAATTGTGGACGTCATGGAGTACTGGTTACATAAATACTAAACTTAGTACTAGATGGTTTTATTGGAAGGTGTTCCGGCCAGACATACAGGAGTATCCACAATAAATAGATAATTTTTTATTATTTTTTTCTCTTTTTTTAGATTGAATTGCATTATTCCTAAACAGGGAATTAACATTTTTATTTTAAGTATTAACTGATTATAAAACTAAATAAAATAATATGATGAATATTTATTATAATATGTTTTAAAGCATTTTTTATTAAATAATATTATAAAATAAAGGTTTATATCATATAATTAAAGATAGTATTCAAAAGTTAATTATCTTAAAAAATTGCACTGATTCCTATGAAAGTATATTATGAATGCGCTCCATGTTTCCTCAGACAGGCCCAAGAGGCCTTGGATTTGGCCGCTGATGATGAAAATCTAAAAATTGAAATCATGGCCGAAGTAACTACTCTTTTAGGCCAGGAATTTCAGGAAGGTGCTGTTTCTAATGTTATTGGAACCAGTATTCATCGCCTTATAAAAGAAAAAACCGGTAATGAAGATCCTTATTTACATATTAAAGGAAAGTGCAATGAAATTGCAGCAGAATTCCTTCCAAAATTATCAGAATTTCTGCAAGACGAAGAGGGCCTGGAAATGTTTGTCAAAGCAGCTATTATAGGTAACTTAATAGATTTTGGAGCTCTGGGAGTAAATTGCGATCCATTAAATTTGATGATGGACAATCTAAATGCCCCACTAGTAATTAATCACACCAATGAACTTGAAAAATCACTTAAATCTGTTAAATCTGTTCTTTATCTGGCAGACAACACGGGGGAAATAGTTTTTGACAAATTATTAATTAAAAAAATGGAAGAATACGATGTGGAAGTAACTGTAGCTGTAAAAGAAAATCCTATACTTAATGATGCTTGTTTAGAGGATGCTTATCAAATAGGCCTTGATGGGATGGCAAAACTGGTAACCACCGGCACGGATTCTATAGGTGTTATTTATGAGCAAGTATCCTCTGAATTTCGACACATGCTTGATAATGCTGAATTAATTATATCTAAAGGTTTAGGTAATTATGAGGGTCTTACTGAAATTGATTTTGGAAAAAAACCAGTATTTTGTCTTTTAAATACAAAATGTGGCCCTACTTCCAGGGATTTGGGGGTTGCAGAAGGTTCTAATGTTATAGTTAAGTTGAATTATTAATTGAATTAATTTGTTATATTTATTCTATTTTTTTTTTTTATTTGACTTTTTCATGATTTTAATTATACAATATTTAATTATCTAAAAGGACATTAAATTATCGTAAATTATATGGGTAGTAATCACATAATCATCATTTATGAAGATTTCTCTTAAAATCTGGGTTATTGCTGCTTTGATAATAGTGGTAATTGCTGGTGTGGCCATGGCTTTAAACAGTTTTAATAATAGCAATCAGTCATTAACTAATAATTATAATAATGTTTCTAATGAATCTAATCAATCTTATAGTTTGAAATGGTACGATAATCTTGATTCTGCTATTTCAGAAGCTCAAAAAACAAATAAATTAGTATTTGCATTTTTCTCAGCTAACTGGTGCCCTGCCTGTCAACAACTAGAATCAGAAACTCTAATAAATGAAAAGGTTACCCAGAAACTGTCCCAAAATTATGTGGAAGTTAAAATAGATGTGGATACCAATCCAGAACTGTCATCTAAATATGGAATATACAGTATTCCAACTTTAATAATTATGAACTCTAATGGGGAAGAAATTAAAAAAATTGAGGGATATCAATCTCCAGATCAACTTTTAAGCATATTATAATTTTATATTAAATTATTAAGGAGATTTTAAATGGATATTGTCCCTTTATTTTCATTTTTAGCAGGAATTGCCTCAGTATTATCTCCCTGCATTCTACCAGTTATTCCCATTTTAATAGGTTATACTCTAATAGCGCGTAGAAAAACTGAAATTCTAGCATTTGTAATGGGTCTCTTTTTAATTTTTACTCTAACTATAGTGCTGACCATAGTTTTCACGGCAGCTATAAATTATTATCTACATTATTTTAGAATATTAGCTTCTATAATACTGATTGCATTGGGAATAATGATCATTACTAATAGAAACCTTTTTAAATTTTCAATCGCATCGGATTCTAAACAGAGAGGTGTATTTGGATCGTTTCTATGGGGAATTTTAACCTCACTGGCATGGGCCCCTTGTTATGGCACTTATCTTATAGCGTTAATCACTTTCAGCATTTCAACAGGAAATGCTTTCTACAGTGCTCTAAATTTACTTTTATACACCGCAGGATTTTCCATTAGTATATTAGTTTTAGGATTACTAGTTTCCAGTGCAAATATTGAAAAATTGGCCAAAAAAGCGGATTCAATAAGAAAAATATCTGGAATTTTAATTACGGGGGCTGGAATTTACATGATTTGGCTAGCCCTAGCTTAAAACTAAATTTCATTAGTTTAAATTTAAATAAATAAAAATATTCTTTAAATTTTTCTTTTATTATTTTCTTAAAATTATAGATTTATTTATTAGAATTCTATAATATAATAATCAAGATTAAATTCTGACTACTGTATATTAATAAGCTTTCAGTAAGTGAGGATATTAGTAAAATTAGTTATTTTGGGTGTAATTTATGAAAATAGGCTTTTTAGGATTTGGAGAGGTTTCTTCTATTCTTTCAGAAGGGCTTTTAGATAATGGTGTGAATGTTTTCACTTGTTTACAGGGTAGAAGTAGCACTACAAAAAATAAAGCTCTTGAAATGGGCGTAACTATTTGTCCCAGCTATAGAAAACTCGCTGAAAAATCGGAAATACTTATTTCGGCCGTTACCCCATCTACTGCAGTTGAAGTAGCCCGAGATATAGGAAAATATTCTCGAGGAATTTATGTTGATATTAACAATATTTCCCCTGCTACTGTCCGGGAGGCACTGGGCCAGGTAGAAAATAAAAAAACTGTGGATGCTGCCATTATTGGTAGTGTAAAAAGAAACGGTTCTAATGTTCAAATCATTGCTTGTGGTGATTCAGCCCAAGATTTTGCTTTTTTAAATGATTATGGATTAAATATAAAAATAATGGGAACTGAAATTGGAAACTGTTCTCAGATAAAAATGTTGAGAAGTTCTTATACTAAAGGAGTATCGGCTCTTCTTTGGGAGACAATTTCGGCAGCATATAAAATGGGGATTGATGAAGAAGTTATGGAAATTATTGGTGAAACTGAAGGGCAACAATTTAAAAATTCAGTTAATTCTAGATTAATAAGTAGTTTTAAACATGCTAAAAGAAGATATGAAGAAATGGATGAAGTTAAAAATCTTTTATCTGATGAAATCGATCCCATAATGGCAGATGCAATTGAAAATACTTTTGAAATTATTCTTGATCAAAATAAGGATTTTAATAATAATAATAATAATAATAATAAAGATTTTAAAGACGCCATAGAGTTTAAATCAGATCTTAAATCCTATAAAGAACTTTTTAAGCATTTATATGATTAAACAATACTTTAACTGCACATTCATTTCATAAAATAAAAAATTCAGAATAATCTTAATTAATCAATATATTTAATTTCATTTATTTCAGAATCATAACTTATTAGAAATAGTTAAAACATAAATTATTATGGCGATTTTAATATTGCAAAAATATTTGAACATTTAATAGATAATTTAGGGGGTGAATGGTTTGCATGATTCTGATGAACAAATAAAAGAATGTAAACAGACACTGGAAAAGCTCATTGGTAAAAAAATCCTTGAAATTGATTTTAAATCATATGAAGATGAATGCTGGAGAGTTTACATAAACACCGATAAAGGAAAAATGGTAATGACTTTTTGTAAAAAATGGGGCTGTCCCGTAGTTGAAGTAAGGGAAGAAGCATCATTTCAAGAACTAGATTTTTAAAAAATAGGATTTGAAAAATAATTTTTCTAATTCTTGTTGATTTCAATTATTATATATTCTATATTAATTATCAACGGTTATCCTAATTCTTATTCCTCTCTCCTTTTCCACAACCTTTGCTTTCATGGGAATGAAGTGAGAATCAATTAAAAGCCGAAGATATGTGGCCATTTCTCCAGGTAACTTTAAATGACTTTTTATTTTCGTTTTATCAGTTCTAATCTCGCAAGCAAGAACTCCATTTTGATCAACATAAATTCCAGCGTCCATACCCGACTTTAATTCTTCAACTTCAAAACTCCTAATACTTAAACCTGCATCAAAGGTCATGCACGGCTTTTTTTGAAGTTCAATTCCTTTTCGGAATTTATCATGGGCTTCACTAGCACTTAAATTATGTTCATTCTTTTGAGAAACAAACCATGCTCTTTCTATAACTTTACCCACTTTTTGATCTGGAGGAATAACTCCCTGTTTTTCATAGGACTCAATTAACTCTAAGACCTCTTTTTTGCTCACTTCTTCTTCAATAGCACTCACTGTCAACCTGGTGAGAACTGGCCCATAACCTGCTTTTCTAAAAGTGGCCCAAACTTGATCTTCTTCTCGATAAAATCTTCCTTTAATTATTGAATTAATGGCATCGGCATTTAAATGGGCAATTTCCATTAATTTAGAGCGAGAATAGGTGTTCATTTTTTTGGTAATGGCGGCCAGGTTTCTTTCTCCAGGGATGGTTCCATTTTTAATTCCTTTTTCTAAAATCTTGATGGTACTTTGGGGAAGGACCTGATCCAATTCAGATGGGATTTCCATATTATTTTCAATTATCTGTTTTCTTATTTCTCTTCCTGAAACTTTTCCACCCATGGAAAGCTCGTCGATAATATGAAAACGCATTTTACGCTGATATTTGTTATATAGGAACTCATTAACTGCAAACCATCTTATAACATTTCTATTAGGAAGATTTCGAGGAATTCCACTAAATATTCCCTTTTTGGCGAATTTTTTGGCCTGCTGGGTAAGCATAGGAACTGAAACATTCACTCCCGCAGCATCTACGTAATCCACCACACCATCTTCAATCATCATAGCTATCCTAATGGGCACACTATAGGCTAGTGTAAGGCGGTGATGCAAGCATTCAATAGGCACTACTCTATCTGCCCCTGCCTTAAGGGCCATTTCCTTTCTAGATTCATAATCTGCAAAAAATGGAGCGTGATTAGCACTATAACCTTTGTTAAGATAGATTACAACTTCATCTCCAGTCTCTTCGGCTATTTGTCTGCCTTTTTGAATGAGTTTAACATGGCCTTTATGGACCGGGTCAAAATCAGCGCTTATTCCAATCATTTTTTTTATTCTCGTGGTTTTATAAGTCCGAAATTAATAAATTACTTAATAATTTCTATTTTAATCAATATTCTATTTTAATTAATTTTAATAAAAAATAATGCATTTAGATGTGTAAGATATTTATTCATAATTAAATATTATTTTTATCTTAATAGATTATAATTCTAATATAATTTTTATATTTTTCACAATATCCACGTCTGCTAAATTTTTTTCTAAATATCGTTCTTTTAAAGAAGAATCATAAAATAAATCTTTTTCTAAAGGCACCCATAGGCCTATTACTTTACATGATGGATTTATATCTTTTATTTGATTTTTTAAATTCCTAACAGATTTTTTTATTTGATTTTCTTGTACTTGGGGGCTTTCGGGATTACCTGCACAATCATCATGCCCGACAAGGAATATTATATCTGAATCGTGGATATTTAATGAAATTTTAACTTTTTCCAGTGTGGATTCAAAAAGAGAACTCTTGGCATGTTCATTGTCATTTGGAAATATGTTTACTATACCTGGTTCGGTAATCATATCCACAAAGGGAATTCCATAACAAATTTTTATCCAGTTTAACACCGGGAATTGTATTCTACCATCAATGCAATTCAAGCAAGTTGCAATATTTCCAGAAGTTTCAGGGGTCTGTTTCATCCAATCAGCTCTTTTATTAGTTATTTGTTCTATTAAGTAATTAATTTTAGATAATCTTAAATTAGAATGCTAAATTCAATAACAACTAATTACTTATATTTTTTTTATAATTAATTGATAAAAAATTAGAAATGAGTTTAATAACCAATACTCCTATTTAGATTCCTCAAATTAATTCTTTGGATATTGTATACGAGAAGGAGATCGGTTAATATCACCAAATTTTGTTTCTGTTTCCCATTCAACCTTACAATCGCATTTGAAATCTTTTATAGTGCTTTGATTAAGATTAGATTTCATTATTATCTTTTTCAATTTATCATTGCAATTTTTACAGTTGTAAGGGCCTCTCCGACTTCCAAAACCAGAAGTATCCATTATGGATGGTATTTTTACAGATTGTCTAACCCTATTCAGGACTTCTAAGACACTCCATACTCTAGGTGGCTGGTAAGATCCTTTTCTCCAGAGTTCTTCCATGACAGTTCCTTTATGGATGGTTGATGGGCAGAATGAAACTCTATCAACGCCTTTTTCTTCAGCATAACTGGCTGTCTGCACGGCCTCTTCAATAGCATCTTTTTCAGAAGTTAAAATAGGTTTTATGAGAATATATGCTTTTGATTTGACATTATATTCACTTTTAAGGCCTTTAATAACATCCACCGCTTTTTCAAAATCTTGCTTGTTAAAACCCTTATTTACTTTGAATTCCCTGGTATAATCATCGCTGGTTTCTAGGCCCATACTTATTTCAAATATCTTTTCAGGAATCAGAGAACAACAATTCAAAACTTCTTCTTTAGTAACGTATTCTGGTCTTGATTCCACAATAACTTCTGTGACGTTTTCTAGTCCATTTAAAGTATTCAATATTTCGATTCTTGCTTCTAGAGGAAATTCGCCCTGATTTAAAAAGCTCCCTGAAGTAAACATCTTTATTGCAGTCGGCTCATTTAAGTCGTATCTCCCAAGCAAGTCATTAAAAATTTCAATTAACGTGGAAGATGAAACTGGCTCTAAACTGGACTCTGAGATGTAACTGCACATGGTACAGCCTCCACTTTCAGCAAGTGCCCAAGCACAGCCTGTGGTTGGTAAAATCATAAATATTGTTGACCCTTCACCAGAATAAGTGAGGTCTTCATGTGACCAAGTGGCTGAAAGTTCTTGAGGAGTTTTTTCTTTTATTCTTTTTAGAGCTTTGGCCCTTATTTCTTGTGAAAGTTCTTGAATTTTCATATTTTTTCCTTTAAACGATATTTAATTTGATAAATAGATAAATAGCATATTAATTTTTTAATATTTTATATTGAACTTAAATGTTGATATAAATATGGTAAATATAATTTTTTTTAATCAGCTATTAAGATTTATTCTTTATAGTTTTTTATAATTAATTGTGAATTCAATAGCATAGAAAATCAATATTAATATAGATATTTAATTAGATATAATTATTAAGACTATCTGAAATATTATTTGATTAGTAAATAAAAGTAACAATTAAAGTTTTACTGAATTTAATAATAATAATAATAATAATTAGAATTTTAATAAATTTTATAATATATTATAATGTATTAAATTGTAAAAATATAATTATTTCTTATTAATGGAAATTTAAAATGGGCTTTTACGACCTATCCAAGGGAAAAAAGGGTAAAATTTGTTCAAAAAATGGAATCCGAATTAAAATCGGAGCTTAAAAAGGATAAAATTTTAGAAAATTCAAAGATTTTCAAATATGCGTCTGATGACGATTCTCACATTCGTAAAAATATTTATCTTATTTTAAGCCGCTTATATCTGAATGATTTTGATTTTCAGGAAAAGATAATCTTCACAACTAAATTATTGTACCAAAGTCCAGATGAAAAACAAAGACAGAATGCGGTTTTTACTTGGGGTGAGATTGGCAAATTTGAATTTGACACAGTAGCTCCTTTTTTGGATATGGCCTTAAATGACAATATTCATAAAGTTAAAAGTGCCATCATGGCTTCTTTAAAGAAAATGGGGGAGAAAAATCCTCAACCAACTTTAAGTTTCGCTAAAAAATTTATAAATCATCCTGATCCTGAAGTTAAAAGATTAATTGTACATGGGATAGATCTCAGGGGTCGAACCCACCCTGAAGAAATATTGCCTTTACTTTATAAGCTTCAAAATGAAGTAACTCCTCGAGTAAGGAACATGATAATTCATTTGATTGGCCAATTAGTTATAAAGAAGGATGTCTGGAAAAAGTTGTTTTAGAGTTGATAAAATGGGAAAACAACGAAATGGTAAAGGATTCACTTGAAGAAATAATTAAAGAAGGGATATCAGTAAAAATCAATGCTGCAGATGTAATATATAATCAATTAAAAAATCGGGCTAGAAAAAAAGGAATATTGGATTATAGCTATATGGTCTGCCACAGATCCATATATGCATCATGAAAAGATTTAAAGATCACACGAGAACTTTTAAAAATTAATATACAGATTTCATTTTCCTATAAATTTAGTTAATAAATCTGATCTTATTTTAAGAGATATAGGCCTCTTGAAAAAGATTTACAAATCTGCTATACTACCTGATAATCTGGATTCTGCACAGCGAATGGGAGCAATAATTACTTTTTCTTTTTCAACCATGGATTTGGAAATGGCCCGAATATTTTAACCTTCTGCCCTGTCTCCCCTAAAAAGATTTGAAGCCATGAATAAATTAAAAGAAGAAGGATTCACTACGGGGGCAGGGTTAATGCCAATTTTACCATTTATTTCTGACTCAGAAGATCAACTGGATATAATAATAAAGTCGGTAAAAGAATATGGGGGGACTTTGTACTTAATGGACCATTAACTCTTTTTGGTGATAATCCATCTGATTGCAGGGTTAGATATTATAAAGCTTTAGAGGAATATTTTCCAGATTTGATTCCTAAAACTAAGCATATATTCAAATCTAAATTTTACCCTTCCCATAAATATCAGATTAAAATTTATAATAGGGTGGCAGATATTGCTAAGAAGCACAGAATACGTAGTAAAATTATTTCAGAATAAATATATTATGCTGTATTGATTAAAAAGACTCAAAAAAAAATAAAAAGATAAAAGAGGAATCTAAAAGACTCCGCCTTCTCTTTTAGCGAAGGTGCTAATAACTTCTCCCATTAATTTAATGGATTTTTCTTTGTCAGGTCCAATTGGGGAACCAACCACATATTGGGTTACTCCTTGTTCACCTAAAGCTTCAATCTTAGGTATTAAATCATCAGGAGTTCCTACAATAGAGAAAGCTTCCATTAAATCGTCACTTACAGCTCCAATAGCCCCACCAAAGTCACCTTTACCTATCATTTCTCCGATTTTCGCTCCGGTGTCCGGTGCTAGGCCGTGTCTTTCTAAAACAGGTGGTGGTGATCCTGCAGCAATAAATGCCACAACAATCTTTGCAGCACCTAATGCTTTTGCTGCGTCATCATCAATGGAAGTACAAGTGTAAGCAGCTACATCAACGTCATCAATACTTTTACCTGCTGCAGAAGCTCCTTCTTTGATTAGAGGAACAGCAGCTTCATAGTCTTTAGGGTTGGATGCGTTAATTAATGCACCGTCTGAAAATCCACCAGCTGTTTTTAACATCATGGGGCCTTGTGCACCCATGTAAATTGGTATTTTTTCCTGGACAGCTTTGGTACCACCTAATTGTGCACCAGATTCAGTTTTTCCACCAGCCATTAAAGTGGTCATCATTTCTATGGCGTTTTTAACGGTACTAACTGGTTTATCCCATGGAATTCCTAAAGAATCAAAGGTAGCTTTGTCGCCAGGGCCAATACCCAGGACTGCTCTTCCATTTGAGAGTTCATCAAGAGTAGTCATAGCAGAAGCAGTTATAGCGGGGCTTCTTACATAAGGGTTGGTCACACCAGGTCCCATTTTAATAGTTTCAGTTCCTGCAGCAATTAATGCTAAGGTTTCATATACGTTTTTATTGTTGTAGTGGTCAGTGATCCAGGCGTATTCAAATCCTACATCTTCTGCCAGTTTTACAAGCTTTACAATTTTTTCAATTGGCTCATTTGGAACAAATTCGATACCGAACTTCATAATATATCACCTCTTTAAAATCTATTGGGAGTATAAAAATATTTTGTGATTTAGATGCAATCGAAAGGTTTAAATAGTGACTAATTGATTTTTCTTTTTTCTTTATATCTACTCTTAAATAAATAATGAAATGACTCTAAGACAAGTATAAAAATTGTTTAAAAAAATGAATTAATTAATTTATAAATTCTAAAAATTCAAGCAAATAAGTATTAATATATATTAATTATAATAATTTCAAAAAATTCTATAGATTTTATTAAAAAATCCAAAAATATATATGTCATGGATATCCTTAATTATTAATTACACCTAGAAAATAGAATTAAATATGGTTTAAGGACATTAAATCAAGTCCTTTATTTTGCAAATATTTCTAATAATTTTGTGTTTCTTTGGGTGCCGTGTATAGTATGTGCCACGATGCATAAGGCGTCGGCCGGAGTGCGATTTTATCGTTCTATGAATGGCTGTTTTTCCGCACGTGGCTATATGATTATAAATTTATTTGAATACGATTTTAAATGAGGGCGCAAACCTTTGCCACTTGGCATACAGTGTTTGTTGTTTGATGTTGGTTTTTTGGTAGTAGTGTGGTGATATTCAGTTACTTTGTAACTAAATTAATATTGCATACTCATCCAATTCTTTATATACGTTTTGTGTACTTCCCTAATATTTATTAACTTATAGCAAATCCGTTTGATCCTGGCGGAGGCTACTGCTATTGGGGTTCGATTAAGCCATGCAAGTCGAACGAACTCCTTCGGGGGTTCGTGGCGAACGGCTCAGTAACACGTGGATAACCTA
>JAHFBZ010000082.1 GCA_023249725.1 Methanobacteriaceae archaeon | reverse complement strand
AGAGTGATAGTTAACAAAATCTTAAAAAATCTGTTGAAGAAATTGCTCAAATAAATTTAATATCAACTGTGAAAACTCACGTAGAAAACGTTGAAAAATACTATAAAAAAGAAATCTCATCTAAATCGTCAAATATTAGTCTCGGAGCCATTGGAAATAAAATAAGCGAACTTGAAGACTTAAAAGAAAAAGTAGATATTGAATATGAATCTGCTAAAAAGGAAAAAAATATTGCTGAAGATAATATAAAACGTTTAAAAGCTAAACTTCGTGAAAATAAGCATAGTAATGTAAAAGATTTAGTCAAAACACAAGAAATTTTAGAGGAGAATGTTAAGGATCTAAAAGGAAATATATCAAGCACTAAAAAAGAACATACACATTATGTGCTTACAATGTATCCCCTCGTAAAAATGTTTAAAATCTTCGAGAAATCAATGGCAGTATATGAAAATGGTCGGGTAAAAGGACAAGTTCCTCCATTATATAGAAAAAGTTTTTTAAAGGATCTTATTGATGATAAAAAATGTGTATGTGGTATTGATTTAGAAAAAAATCCAGATTCTATGGCTGAATTAAAGAAAAGGCTAGTTAAAACTAGTGATGTTACTGATAAAGATATATCTCAACCAATTATGAGCATTAAATCCATTTTTTCCGATTTGAAAAAATGTGAAGATACTATTACTAAACAACTGAAATCATTATATACTGATGAAAAAAAATTAAGGGAAAAATTAGCGGAGTTAAAGGAAACTAAAGACAAAATTAGTGGTTTAAATATTAATGAAATTGATGAATTAACTGAAGCTTTGGAATTAAATGAAGGTTTAATTAGAAAATATAATCATGAAATGTCTGTTATTGAGTCACGCATTGATGATTGTAATAATAGATTATCTAAATTAAATAAAGAACATGAACAAATATCTAGAATGGAAACTGCAGTTGCTAAGTTTATCGAGAAAAAAAAGTTTTGTGAGAGAGCAAAATCATTTATTGATAATCTTGAATCAATAATGAGAGAAGATATTCATAAAATTGTAGAAACAAAAACACGTGAACAATTTACGAATATTGAATGGGCAAATAATAAATTTGAGGATATCGAAATTGATGAAAATTATAACATCAGCATTATAACTAAAGGTGAAAACAACACAAGGACAAAAGAAGCTCCGATTCCATTTCTATCTGGTGGAGAAAGAATCATATTAGCATTATCCTTTATGTTATCTTTACATCAAATTACAGGTTATGATTTGCCAATTGTTATTGATGCCCCTTTTGAACAGTTAGATACAGATAAAAGACATGATATTGTTAAACAACTGCCAGAAACCACACAAAGTAAACAAGTAACATTATTAGTTACTAATACACAATACACTCCTTCAGTTCAAAAAGCATTATCTGAATATATTGGAAAAGAATATAAACTAGAAGATAAAGGTTTAAAAACAGAGGTGCATGAATATGCCAGGAACTGATCGACTTTCAAGAGAAGAAAATACTGCTAAAATTTATAAAGACTTGAAAGACAATGAAGGTCCTTTAAAAGGAAAAAAATATAATGTAATATTTCCTTTAGCTGTAGCTTTAGGATATGCAGATAGTGAATTTAGAACACCTATCCAAAAACCAGATATATTTATAAAACCTGAAAATTTTGGGAAATATTTATTCCCCATAATTCATGCACTTGCAATGGATGAAAAAGAAGATTTGGAAATATTCACTTTAAATAACGATGAACTTTACAAACCGGTAGAAGAATATGCTAACTCGGGGATACACCTTCTAAATGAAAAATATTCTGGGAATGAATATAATATTATAGATGACTGGTGTAATGAAATAAAAAAAATATTTAAAGAAGAAAACATTATTGAACGTATTGAAAAATTAGATTTATAATTAATATTTTTTTATAAACTGATGAATATAGATCAATAATATAAAATTCTTTATCATTTATCTATTTTTAAATAAATTCAGTTCATTTTCAATCAATATTGTCATAAATTAAAAAATTATATTTTTAATTTAATTTTTGTGTTAATACTTGTTTTAAAAATCAAATATAGTCTCTGGGTTATATAATAAACAATATATATTTATTAATCTCTATTATCTATAATAGATTATAATTGGACGATAATATGATCAACTGGCCTCAATTTGAACAAATAGTAATCCAAAAACTAGGAAGAAACATCCAAGAAGACCAGAACCCACCTCAAAACCAGGCCATCTCCGCACATGAAAATGAATCCCTATTCATAGTAGCAGGCCCCGGAAGTGGAAAAACCACCGTCATGGTTCTTAAAATTCTTAAATTCATTTTAGTTGATGATGTTCCCCCATCCAGCATATTGGCCACTACTTTTACTCGAAAAGCAGCAGCTGAGCTTAGATCACGTATACTTTCCTGGGGAGACCAAATAAAGCAGCATTTATTAGAAGATCCACAAAATAAAAAGCTCCATAAAAAACTAAAAACCCTTGATTTTAATCAAATAATCACCGGAACCCTGGATAGTATATCTGAAGACATTCTAAAAACTCATCGGGCCCCTGGTTCTCCACCTCCAGTAGTAATTGAAGGATTTGTGGCCAATGCGCTTATGATGAGAGTGGGCCTTTTTGATAAAGACCGGCACCATGAAGAAGACTTAAAAGATTTTTTAGTGAAAATAAGAGGAACTAAATACAATTTTAATGTTTCTGAAATGAGTAAGATGCTTTTAGAAATCAAAGATCGTATGTATTATGACCAGGTGGATTTTGATAAGCTTAAATGTGAACATGAACACCCCGGGGCCAAAATAGCCTGTGAGGCCATTGCCGATTATATACATGAATTAGAGTCCCGATTATTATATGATTTTGCCATGTTAGAGGAAGAGTTTTTAAAGAAACTAGAGCAGGGTAAATTAAATGATTTTCTTTCTAACTTAAAATTAGTCTTAGTAGATGAATACCAGGATACTAATCTTTTACAAGAACAAATTTACTTCCACCTGGCACAAGCGGCCATTGAAAATCAGGGCAGTGTCACGGTAGTAGGAGATGATGATCAATCACTTTATAGATTTAGAGGAGCTACTGTAGATTTATTTACTAATTTTAAAGAACGAATAGAAACTCAATTAAATATTAAACCAGAATTAATTAATCTTTCTAAAAATTATAGGTCAACCGAAAGTATTGTAAAGCTTTGCAATCATTTTGCTCAATTAGACCCCCAGTTCCAGCAAGTTAGAGTTAAAGATAAACCAGTCATAGAACCGGCCAGAAATCCTAATTACAGTGATTTCCCTATTTTAGGAATGTTTAGAGAAGATACTCATAGTTTAGCCCAGGATTTGAGTAAATTCATTAAAGATGTGGTCTATGGTAAGGGAGTAACTATAAAACATCAGGGAAAATCACTATTAATCCAAGTGGACCCTCAAGAAGGTTCTCCCACTGATATTTCTATTCTCTCCAGTTCACCCCAGGAACTTGGTGGAGGTAAAAAGAAGAAACTGCCTTTAATATTAAGAAAAGAATTATTAAAAGGAAACCCAGAAATTCCGGTATTCAATCCTCGGGGCCAAAATCTAGAGAGAATATATGAATCAGAAATTTTATGCGGTCTTATATTGGAATGCATTGATCCAGAGTGTGTTTATCAAAAAGAAATTGAGAAATTACCCCACAATGCCAAAAAAAGAATGACCATCTGGAGACAAAAGGCCCAGGAATATGTAGAAACTAATCCTGAACCTAATAATCCTGTTTCCTTAGCCCAATTCGTTTCTTCCTGGCAAAATAGAAAACCTCTTGCTAGAAAATCCTGGAAAAGAGAAATCACCATTATGGAACTGGCCTATAAATTAGTTACCTGGATTAAACCCATGCAAGAGGATGTGGAAGGACTGGTTTACTTAGAGGCAATAACCCGTACCATTGCCCAAACTGGGCTTTTCAGTAGTTTTGGAGCTGAAATAATATTTGACACAGAAATTCCAGAGCTGGAACAAAAATCAGTGGCCGAGGCAATTTGGAATATATTTGTTCCCATTGCCACCGGAGCCATTGATGTGGACGAAGGCCTATTAGATACCCTTCCAGATAACCGAATAAATATTATGTCTATTCATCAAGCTAAGGGCTTAGAATTTCCATTAGTAGTGGTAGATATCGGTTCTGATTTCAAAATGAATCATATAGCTCAAGCATTCAAACGCTATCCCCACGAAGGAGGAAAATCTTGTAATTTAGAAGATGAGCTGCGAGAATTTTCACCATTAGGTGTTCCAGGTAGAGATTCTAAAGAACGGGCCTTTGACGATCTGAGTAGATTATATTTTGTGGCCTTTAGTCGTTCCCAAGACGTTCTACTATTAGTTGGTTTAAAGCCAGTTATGGAAGGTTATACTACACAACAAGGCCCTAGAACCATTCCTAATGTGGCCAGTGGTTGGGATAGGAATAATAATTGCATAGGGCTAAAAGAAATTTTGTTTATTTAAAAAGGTGGGAACATGAGTTTATCAGTTAGATCCAAACCATACATAATTCCAGAATACTCCCTTACCGGCGATTTATTATCTTATTTAACCTGTGGGCTCCAGTATCGTTACCAGAATAAAGGAACACTACCCCCATCCATGCCTATCCAATTGTGGTTCGGGGAATTTATTCACGGAGTAATGGAAGAGGCCTATCTCCAGTGGAGAGATAATGATTTAAAGGAATTCCCTTGGGATTGGAAAACCCAAGTTAGGCCCATTGAAGAAATTATAGATAAAAGACTCCGATCAAGAGGTTTATATCCACCATCCAACCTATTTTGTCCTTATTATGAAGAAGGTCACCAACAAGGATTCTGCGACGACTTGGAACATCCCCACAAATTAGTGGCCAGTCAAAGAGCTGAAGCTGCTATAAATACCTGGGGGCCTCATTTATTCCCTTTAATTGACAATGCCGAAGTTAGATTAAAGGGAATAAGAGACATGCCTCACTATCAAAAAGACATAAGCCGATCTAATTATTATGGAATAACAGGAGTTATTGATGTTTTAAGTTCCGTTAATATGGAAGTCCATTCTTCATCATCAAACCTTATTTTAAAAATATTAGAAGAAGACCCAATTTTTAAGAAAAAGGTGGAATCATTTGATTCTAAAAAATATGAAGTTATTATTGATTATAAAGGTATGAAAAGGCCACCAGTTAATTCTCCATCTTGGAATCATCACCAGTGGCAAGTTTTAACCTATTCTTGGCTTAGGTCCATGCAAAATGATTCTAATCCAGTAGCTAAAGGAATATTATTTTATTTAAACGAATTAGTTCCATTTAAGGGAGATATTGGAGACATAAAAGCGGATGTTAAGAGTGAAAACACTGATGTTATGCCTTTAGGTGAGGATAAGAATAAAATTTTAAAATGGCATTCTAAAAAAGACATTCCCGAATTATCAGATAATTTTAAGATAAAAAGATCCATTAGGTTGATAGATATGGATTATGAATCCATACAGCATTCTTTAAGAGAATTTGACAATGTGGTGGAAGACATTGAAAAATGCACAGTGGCCGAGATAAATGGGGCCGGTATTCAGAAATCATGGCATCCTAGACCCGAGAAAAGGACTTGTGATGCTTGTGATTTTAAAACATTTTGCAGTAATCCCGAACCAAGTTCACAGCGGTTTAGTGTTCCTTAAAAGGAGGTAAAATATGAAACTACTATCCTGGAACGTCAATGGAATAAGGGCCCGCCATAATAACGGCTTCCTTAAACAAGTATTTGATGAACAACCAGACATATTATGCCTTCAGGAAGTAAAGGCCACTATGGAAAACATTCCAGAGCCTTTAAAAAATTTGATTACCATTTATTCTTAAACCATTTCATGATCCCGCTTATGCGGGAGTGGCCTTATTTAGCCGTTATAAACCAGTTGAAGTATTAAATGGATTTTTATCTGCATATAGATGTAAATATGCTGGTTTTGGATTCTTTTCGAGAATTTTTAATTAGGTAATACTAACTCAAACTACTTCTTGTTTTAACTACATAATAGTAAATAATTAATATTAATTTATAATCAATTACTTTCGATCAACAATGAGGATTAATATGATAAAAACAGGTTTTACACCAGAAAATATTGTTTACACTCCTAAAAATATTGTTTCTTTTATCAGTGAACTTGTTTCAGCCTGGCAGCCCAAAAAAATATTGGATCCTGCTTGCGGAAGTGGAAGCTTCTTTTGGAGGATTAATAAACGATCAAATTTGCAGCCAAGTTTTATGGGAGTGGATATTAGTCCAGATATTATTAAAATGGCTAAAGAAAATTTGGACAAATATAATGTTGAATATAAATTATTAAACAATGATTTTTTTGAAATAAAAGACAATTTAGGAGAATTCGATCTAATTGTTTCTCAACCTTCTTTTCAACAGTTAAAAGAGACTATGCATGTTGGTGACTTTGAATTTCTGAATAATGAATTTGCTTACTTATTTGCTTCATTAAAATTATTAAAAGAGGATGGATATCTGGTTTTCATCCTTCCTGAGCAAAAATCTTTTTTTTATTCAGATTATCATTTTCCTATGAGGGCTTTTTTACTAGAAAATTATTCAATAGAAGGCATTATTTCTTTACCAAATGATACTTTTTATCCAGAGGCAACAATAAAAACCTGTTTGTTAATCCTTAAAAATTCAGAGCAAAAAGATAAAGTATTCTTTGCTAAATATTCTCCGAATACTGCAGATAAACTACTTGAAAATTTTTTTAATGAGAAATCTCATGAAAACCTATCTGATGGTTTTTGGGTTGATGCATCTGCACTGGCAGATAGTAATGTTTCATGGACTTATGACTATTTCAAAAGTATTGAAAGATTAAAAACCAAGAAAGAGAAATCTAAATATCCAATTAAAAGTCTAATGGAAATAGTTAGTTTTAAAGAAGAATTTGATGAATTTGATGAAGTAATGTTAATACCAAAAAATCCTGTTGATGATGTAATTTTCCAATCTGAATTTGATGATTTAAGTTTGAAAAATTATTGGCCCTGTACAGTAACTGACAGAGAAGTTTCTCCTCAATATCTCAAACTTTATTTAAACTCTAATGCTATGAAAAATGAAAGAAATCTGTTTGCGCATGGAACTTTTGAAAGAATCATAGATAAAGCTGGATTAAAATCTCTGTTGATTGAGGTTCCAGAATTAGAAACTCAAAATCAAATCGTGAAAACTAGTAATTTATCTGATAAAAATTATCATAAGATTAAAACATTATACAAAAGTTTCAATGCTGAGATATTCAATTTCAATGATCTCCTCAGTCTTATGAATGAATTTGAAAAAATAACTGATGAAGATTTGTTCTACAGAAATTTAATTTGGCCTTTTGCAACTTCTTATCATATCGCCACCAAATCCGCAGGAGATAAAAACACTCAACTGGAAAATCATTTCAAATTATTTGAACAAATATCCGCATTTAACTCAATTGTTTTGTTATCAGCATTACCTAAAGATGTATATCATGAACAAAAAGAATTCATCTTTGGAGAAAACTATTCAAACTTCCATAAAATGTCTTTCGGTAGTTGGGTGGGGTTGTATTATCGTTTAAATGTAATATATAAAGATTTTGATAAAGAAACTTATAAAATATTGCCATTTGAGCCTAATTTCTACAAGCAAATATCTAATAAAAAAATAATAAAAATTTTAAACCCTATTATCGCCAAAAGAAATGAAAAAAGTCATGGTGGGGCGATGCCAGAGATATTCGCACAAAAAACAATTTGTGAACTTGATAGGTTTATTAATCAATCATTTGATGTTTTAACAGCATACAAATCTTTAAAACTTATTTATCCCACCAATATGGAAAAAACAAGTGGATTATATCATATTAATACTAAAGTCCTCCATGGAAACTCCTATAATTTTGACGAGAAAAAAATCATCACTGAAGATGATTTAGACACTAAAGTTCTCTACTTGTATAATGAAACCACAGATGAAAGGTTAATACTAAACCCTGAACTAATTAAATTAATCCAATGCCCTGATTGCGGTAATTGGTCTTTATATTTCTTCAATAGCATAGCAAAAAACCATGTTAAATATGTTAGCTATCAATTCGAAGTACATGACCATAAAACATCACACCAATCTATTGAAGAATTATTAAGCTAAGAAAAGCGTAAATATTTCAATAAAATATAATTTGTTGTAATTAATTACTATATTCATTGTAGAAATATGAAACCAATGCACATCTCTTTTTGGATTAGTGAAAATGATGGTTACTTTTCAAAAATCTTGGTATCCTAGGCCGGAGAAGAGGACTTGTGATGCTTGTGATTTTAAAACATTTTGTAATAATCCAGAGCCAAGTTCCCAAAGGTTTAGTGTTCCTTAATTTTGATTTTCAAGTGATTATATGAAAACCCCAAATATAAATAACCTCAAAAACATCCTGAAATACAAAAATTACTTTGAAAATCAAGAAAATGAATTTTATAGTGTTAAAACTGAAATGTCTCTGATGGATCCCTATATTTACTCCAAAGAAACCACTAACTTCATAAACGATTTATACCATGAAAATTTCATACAACCATTTGATTGGGCAGAATTTCAAAAAAACAATAGAAAATTCTTTGAAAATCCCGATATGCTCCAAGAGGCTAATATCATAACCTTACAAAAGATTTTAACCACTATTATCCGAGGAGATAGGTTCAATAGCGGTTTTTTAGCACATTATATTGATAATAATTACCTATTGAATATTATAATTCGTCTCAATGAAATTTATGAGGAAATACTTGATAGAGTGTATGGTTGCCTTTTAGGTCTGGCCATTGGCGATGCCCTGGGTGCTCCCGTGGAATTTAAGGAACCTGGAACATTTAAACCAGTTGTAGATTTTCGTGAATCTTTAGTGCACGGCCTTAATCCTGGGGAGTGGACTGATGATACTTCTATGGCTCTTTGTCTGGCAGAGAGCCTTATTGAATGTGGAAAATTCGACCCCTATGATCAAATGAAGCGTTATCTTAGATGGTACCACGACGGACATCTTAGTATAACAGGAAATTGTTTCGATATTGGAAATACTACCAGAAAAGCCTTGGAATGTTTTGAAAAAACTCAAAACCCCTACTGCGGCCCAGAAAATGAATATTCTGCAGGTAATGGTTCTCTAATGCGTGTGGCCCCTATACCATTATTCTTCTTTTCTGATATGGATGATACTTTGAATTATGCTGCTTTAAGCTCTAGAACCACACATCAGCATCCCTTAGCGGTTCAATGCTGCCAATACCTTGCAGGACTGATTCATGGGGCCTTAAAGGGAGAAAATAAGGAAAAATTATTATCACCAGATTATCTGGAGATTGAAAACTGTCATGAAGAATTAAAGGAATTAATTTCTGGCTCCTACAAAATAAAGAACCCTCCTGAAATTCGAGGCAGAGGATACGTGGTTAAGTCACTGGAAGCGGCATTATGGGCATTTTATAATTCTGATAACTTTAAAGATGGTTGTCTTTTAGCTGTTAATCTGGGAGAAGATTCTGATACAACCGGAGCTATCTACGGCCAACTGGCCGGCGCATACTATGGAAAAAGTAATATTTCTTCCCATTGGATAAATAATCTGGCCTGGAAGGATCTTATTATAAATATGGTGCATGAACTGGTTTATTCTAATAGAAATAAAATTGATTAGATTTTTTTTGTAAATTAAAACTAAAAATTACAATATGTTTTATAAATATTAGAAAAATACTTTCCATTTGCTCTTCCTCAAGGATATAATATTATCAAGTGACATATTATTATAAAAATTAAATAAGAATAGAGATGACTTATCATGAGTTCTAATCTGCCGAATATGCAAACAAATACCATTGTTCTTTATAAAGGAAATGAAGGTGCAGCTACCGTTGAAGTACTTTTAAAAGATGAAACTATGTGGTTGACTCAAAAAACAATGGCAGAATTATTTAATGTTAACAGTCAGGCCATCACCAGGCATTTATCCAATATTTTCTCAGATAATGAATTAGATGAAAACTCAACTTGTTCCATTTTTGAACAAGTTCAAAAGGAAGGTAATCGAAACATTAAACGGAAACTGAAATTCTACAATCTAGATGCCATAATCGCCGTCGGCTATCGAGTAAACTCTAAACAAGGCACACAATTTTAGTATATGGGCCACCCCAACTTTAAAAGAATACATCATTAAGGGTTTTGTCCTGGATGACGAACTCTTAAAAAACGGTACCAGAATTGGCAAAGATTATTTTGATGAATTATTAGATCGTATAAAAGAAATAAGGGCTAGTGAAAGAAGATTTTATCAAAAAATTACGGATATTTATTCCCAATGTAGTCATGATTATGATAAAGATTCAGAATTAACTAGAAATTTTTATGCAACTGTTCAAAATAAATTGCATTGGGCCATAACTGAACATACAGCGGCAGAATTAATTATAGACCGGGCCCCACCATAATAAAAAGAATATGGGCCTTACCAACTGTAAAAACTCGCCAGAAGGTAAAATCTTAAAAAAAGACGTAAATATTGCTAAGAATTATTTAGATAAAGAAGAGATATCTGAATTAAACAATATAGTGAGTATTTATTTAGATTATGCTGAAAATCAGGCCAGAAGACATAAAATAATGTCCATGAAAGACTGGGTAGAAAAATTAGATGCTTTTTTAAAATTTAATGAATATGAAATATTAGCGGATTCTGGTAAAATTACTGCTGAAGTGGCCAAGGAAAT
>JAHFBZ010000081.1 GCA_023249725.1 Methanobacteriaceae archaeon | reverse complement strand
AAACGAGATTATGTCAAAAAAATCCAATCCAATCTCCCAGAACTCCCCCAAGAGAAAAAAGAAAGGATAATTAAAGAATATGGCCTTAGTGAAGATCTAGCTGGCCAACTAGTCAGAAGAAATCAGGCCGATGATTTTGAAGAGATTTTAAGTGAAATGAATGTGGATAAAATCGTTGTGGCATCTCTGCTGGCTTATTCTCTAAAAGAACTTAAAAGAGATGGTCATGATATTGACAATCTTGATCTGGAAGTAATTAAAGAAGTTTTAAAACTTTTAGAAGAAGATAAAGTATCTAAAGATGCTCTCTCAGACATAATAGGGCATGTGGCCGACAACCAGGTTACACCCTTAAAAGCTGCCCAATCTCTGAACCTAATAATGCTCTCTGAAGATGATGCAGCTAAAATAATCGAAAATATAGTTGTTAAAAATGAAAATATGGTAAAAGAAAGAGGCATGGGGGCCATGGGGCCTTTAATGGGCATGGCCATGAAAGAGTTGAAGGGTAAGGCCGATGGTAAGTTGGTGAATAAACTTTTGAGAGAGAATATAGGGAAATTTTTATAATTTCTTTTATTTTTTTGAATAATAATTATTTAAAGATTTATCCAATAAAAAAAGAATTTAAAAGATTTGATCCTTAGAAAATAGTTTTAGATATTAATTTTAATTTTATTTTGAATTTCATTCAAACAATAAAAATCATTGAAAGTCATTTTTCAGATAATTTCAATATATAAATTTATCGTTAAACCCCCATCATAGAAAATTATATAACAATTATTTTTAAATTATTATCTAGTATGTTTGAATCATATAAATTTTTAATTTATAATGATAGTTTAGGGGGAGGTTTGATTTGAGTTTAGAAAAGCTACAACTAGCAGCTTTACTGCATGATATTGGAAAATTTTATCAAAGAACGGGAATTCCACACCATGATGAATATAAAAATCTTTCAAGGGAGGATTTTGGTCAAAACGGGGCACATGGGAAGTGGTCGGCCACATTTACATCTAAATATGAATTAGGAGAAACTGTTGATGATCTTGTTCTTCACCATCATCTTCCAAAAAACGCACAAGATCCTCTAATGGGAAAAATTCTCCAAAAAGCAGACCACCATTCTTCAAAAGAAAGAATAAAGACGGGTGGAACACAAAACGTTAAAAAAGAGCCTTTAATTTCAGTTTTCTCGAAAGTTAAATTAGATGAAAAAAATAATCCTTCGGAATATTATCTCCCCCTTCAAGAACTTAATCCCAATAATTTGAGTGAAATCAAACCGGAAATTAATAAAGAATCTATAAGGTCTGGATGGAATCTTGAACCGGATTATTTACATCTTTGGAAATTATTTGAAAAAGAAATGAGTTTATTATCAAAAAAAGACGACTTTGATACATTATATTATATTTTAAAGAAGTACACTTCGCTGATGCCTTCTGCAGCGTATTTGGATCATCCAGATATATCTTTATTTGATCATCTGAAAACCACTGCAGCCTTGGCTGCCTGTTTGTACCATTATTCACAGGAAAATGACTCAAAAATCTCTGATAATAAGAATACCTATTTAATTGTAAATGGAGATATATCTGGAATTCAGAAATTTATTTATCGTATTTCTTCCCCACAGGAAGCTCAAAAAGGAATGAGTAAGCGTTTAAGAGGACGTTCTTTTTATTTAAATCTCTTGAGTGATGCCATAGTTAACCGGATTATAAATGAACTGGAATTAAGTCTAGCTAACATCCTATTCTGCGGTGGCGGACAATTCATTCTGATCTTACCAAACACTCAAAAATCAGAGAAAGTTCTGGAGAAGTTATACGCTGAAATTAACTCACTATTTATTAGTAAGTTTAATGCTGACCTTTATCTGGCATTATCCCGAATAGAATGTTCTGGTAATGATCTGGAAGATTTTGGTAGTTTAATGAATGAATTGTCATTTGAAAATCAGAAAAATAAGAGATCCCGTTTTAGAGATTATCTACCTGAAATATTTGCTGATGAAGAAAAAGTTACCTATAAAACCTGCCCTGTTTGCGGCCTTTCCTTTGAAACAAACAATGATTTTTGCCCAGATTGTTCTGGACAGGCAGATTTAGGAACAAAAATTTCCAATGCAAATTACATTATAAGAGTGGTAAATCCATCTCAGAAAGCTGATTTCACAGAATTAGATGTTGGTTACTATTTTGAAACTAATAAAAATAGTTTGATACAGAAAATTAAAGTATTAAACTCAGAAAATGATAAAATAGAAGTTTTAAAGCTAAATGATTCAAATTTCAAGGATTTATATTCAGAAATAAAAGAAATGGAAAATGTTTCATTGGGATTCGCTGTTCTGGGAAATACTGTCCCTAGCCATCCCCACAAAGGAACACTTTATTTCAATCACTTAGCGGAGATCAGTCAGGGAAGTGATAAATTGGGCATACTAAAAATGGATGTGGATAACCTGGGTCAAATATTTTCCAGAGGCCTGGAAACCCGTTCCATATCCCGTATTTCCACCATGAGTTCCTTTATGGATCTTTTCTTCTCAGGACACATTAACAGCATAGCTGAAGAATTCAGGGTTCTTGAACATGTATGTCCATCATGTGAAGGTAATGTAAAATTTAAGAAAGTTAAAATTTTATTTGGTGAAGAAAACACTCCCGTAGAATTATACAAAGAAATAAACGGTAAAGTATGTTCTGAGTGTGAAAAAACAGCCATTCCCACAATTTACATAACCTATTCTGGTGGAGATGACCTCCTTGTGCTGGGGCCCTATGACGACATTATTCAGTTTTCCCAACGTTTAAGAGACGAATTTAAAGACTGGACTTGTCAAAATAAAGAAATAAATATTTCTGGAGGCATCTTCCTGGGCGGTCCCAAGTTCCCTGCTGAAAGAGGGGTTAGGTTTGCGGATGATTCCCTGGAAATCTCCAAAAGTTGTGGAAAGGACATGCTAACTTTATTTAATGAAACTGTTCGTTGGGATACTTCCGGGATGTTTAAAGGTTTTGATGAGCTTTTAAATTATGCAATTAAATTGGAGAATCTGTATAGAGAAGGAAAAATATCTAAGAATATGGTTTATTCTATGATGGTGATGTGGCAGAATACCTTTACTTCACTAGATAATCAACCAGCTCGTAATGAATTGGAATGGAATAAACAAAATAAAATTCGGTTAAAAAGAAAAAGATACGTTCCCCAGTTTAAATACAAGTTAAGAACTGTTAAAAATAGGGATGTGCGAGAAGAATTGGATAAGGAAGGTTTAAAATTTATACCATGGATTAAAATCCCTGCTTCATGGGTTAGTTTAAGAACGAGGTGAAAAAATGGCATATGGTCGTGGCAGATATAATCAGGGCAATCCTGAAGAAATAAAAAAAGTTATTGAACGAATTAATGATGTGGAACAGCTAAAAGATATAACTCCTAAGGAATACGCCGATGAAGAGGGATACGCTGATAAAATAGCTAATAATAGTCAATTAGACACTACTCAGCTTAGAAAATTTTTCGGGGCTATTCGAGAAATTGAAAAAGAAGAAAAATGGTCTGATATGGAAACTGACTTCTATCTTTTAAAACCTAAACTGGCCTATGCTGCTGGAAGAGACCTTATTAAAAAACCATTCTATCAATTCATGATGGCTTGTATGAGGAAGGTAGATGTGGGAACTGAGGAAGAAAAAGTGGAAAATTTTAAGGTTATGGTGAATTTTTTAGAAGCCGTAGTGGCTTATCACAAGTTTTACAGTACTAAATAAGGTGAAACAAATGTTCAAAGAGAATTATATTATCAAAGGGGAAATCGTATGCGAAACTGGTCTGCATATTGGTGGTGCGAAAGAATCCATTGAAATTGGTGGAATAGACAATATTGTTATGCGAGACTCCATATCCAAACTGCCTTACATACCAGGATCTTCTGTTAAGGGAAAAATGAGATCCCTTATGGAAATAAATAATCCTGAATCAAGTTCTAATCTAATCCAAAACCGTGGAAACCCTTGTAAATGTGGTAAATGTTTACCCTGCCATATTTTTGGTAACTCTGCTGACGAAGTAAATGAGGGGCAATTAAAAGGACCTACCAGGATAATTGTGAGAGATTCTTTCCCCACAGAAGATACCTTGGAAAAATGGAGTGAAACTGATGATGTAGTTGGTGGGGCAGAGTTAAAATATGAAAATACACTAAATAGGATAACTTCTGAAGCAAAACCAAGGAATCAGGAGCGTGTTCCTAAGGATTCCCGTTTTAACATGGAAATTGTATTTAGCATATTCGATGAAGATGACCCTAAAAACTTAAATGGTGTTTTTGAATCATTAATGTTATTAGAAGATAATTATATTGGTGGTAGTGGTACCAGAGGGTACGGTAAAATTAAATTTGAGAATATATCGCTTATTAAAAGGTCTAAAGATTATTATAAAGGGATTTCTGATGAGGAAATCGTGAAAGAAACATCAGATGTTAAAGAAATATTGAAATCATTGAGTGAGTAAAATGCTGGTTTATATCAGGCCAAAGTCGAAGTTTCCACCATTACACTCGGATACGATTTTTGGGTCAATAATCTATTCAATAAGCCAGATTTACCCGGAAAAACTGGAAAAAATAGTATCTAGATTCACGGAAACCCCATTAAATCCACCATTCATGGTTTCTTCTGCTTTTCCATTTATTGATTCCACAGAAGGGCCCGTGAAGTTTTTTCCACGAATAATTGATCAACCAGTGAAAGCCGATCCAGAAATGATGAAAAAATTCAAAAAGGTGGAATTCATACAGGAAGAAATATTCCAGAAATGGGCCTCAGGTAAATTTAATGAGGGAGATATCATTGATAACTTGAGAGAATATGTTCTGGAAGACAATTTACTTCTTACTCAAGAAATCTCATCCATTTTTGGTAGAAACCCCATAATAGAACCTAAAAATAGTATAAACCGGTTGAGTGGTGCATCAGAGAATATATTCTACGCAACCGGTGACAATTACCATAATATGGGCCTTTTCTTTATGGTGAAAATAATAGATTCAGAATTTGAGGAATATGTTCATGCATCACTTAAATTTCTACAAGACCGTGGATTTGGAAGAGATATTTCAACCGGAGGAGGCCAATTTAGTTACGAAATCCAGGAAATCGATCTGGAAGAAGGAGATGGTGATAGGTTCGTGACCTTATCTCGCTATATCCCTTCAACAGAAGAACTTGAAGATATGGCCAGAGATTCCTGGTTTGAAATTGGTTCTAAAAGGGGAAGAAGCTCTTCAGGTGAGATAAGGAAACAGATAAGATTTTTTCAGGAAGGTTCAACCTTTAAACACAATCATAATGATTATTATGGGAGAGTAGTTGAATCTGGTGAAAAATCACTGGAATATGGATTGGCCTACACATTTAACCTGAAATAGGGGGAAAATAATTTGAAATGCACAATTCAAACCATTACACCCGTTCACATCGGCAATGGAAAAGAATATGGACCTTCTGATTATTATATAACCAAAAGTTCTAAAGGAAGCCTTATACTGGCCAGAGCAGATATTAATAAGGTTTTCATGTCTTTATCAGAAGATCAAAAAGAAGAGTTTATACAACATCTTAGTGATCCATCATTCCAATTAGAAGAGTATTTGAATAATGTTTTAGGAAAAATACCTCCTAAAATAAAGATTTATCTTGCCAGATTAATGAGTCAAAGACCCCCTAATGTTGAGGAAACCATTAAAACCATGTCGAAACCATATATTCCTGGTTCTTCTATAAAAGGTGCTCTTAGAACTGCTATTTTGTATGGTGTTATTTCCAAGGGTGACATGGATCAGATTTATAATTTAATTAGAGATGGGAGTCGTGGACCATTTATTAACTTCTGGGATGCTCAACAATTCCAGAATCAATTTTTTGCTGGAAATAAAAATGATCCTAAATACAGTATCATGAAATTTTTACAAGTTTCAGATACTCAAACAATTCCCAACCCCACCATATATTCCATGGTGAGTTTAAAGGTTGGTCAGGGACGCAATGAGTGGTATTCCCGTAATGGCCGGACAGTTATTACTTATGCCGAAACCATAGGTGTGGGCCGAAAGTTAGATTTTGATTTTAATTCCAGTTATAATCCTCAAGTACACCAGGAACTTGGTCTATCAGATAAGGAAGAATTTCTAGATATAGAAAAGATTAAAGAATATTTATTCAAGTTTAGTAGGGACTATATTGACCACGAAGTTAACTTTGCCCAGAAATATGGTGTTGAATACTTGGAGAAGTTTTACTTGGATTTGGAAAAAAATAATACTGAAGATAGTCCTTTAATGAGAATAGGTTTTGGATCAGGGTTTTTATCCACAACTATTGGTTTAAGATTAAAAGAAGAAGATAGTCAGACCTATAAAAAAGTTAGGCAAACTTTTAGAAGATCTTATCCATTTGAATTTCCAAAAACCCGGAAGATAACCCTACTTAATAAGAAGCCTGGCAAGCCTCTGGGATGGGTTAAGGTGATTAATAATGAATAGGGCATTATTCATGACCGTGGGTACTGGTGTTGGTGATTCTGAGGAAAGAATTCACAGTCTGGCCCATGGTCTTTTGCAATCTATAAAACAGCACCGTCCAGATAAAATAGTTTTTTTTGGATCGGAATTGAGTAAAAAAACCTTGCAATCAATGGAAAAGCAGAGCGAACAAGTTCTGGGGAGAGATCTGCCGTCCCATGAGTTTATATTGATTCATCATGTTGATGAATTCAATGACTGCTTTATTCCCATTAAAGATAAAATCAAGGAGTACTCTGATTATGAGGTACTTATTGACTATACCTCTGGCACCAAAACCATGACCATGAGCGCGGCTATTAGTTCTGTGCTGTATCATAAAGATTTGGTGATGGTATCTGGTAGTAGAAACCCCAGTGGAGTGGTTAACCCCCACACAGAAATCCCCAAGCCTCAAAATATTTACAAGGTTTACGATGAGATACTGTTTAATGAGTTCAAACTTTATTTTAATACTTTGAGATTTCAAAGTGCCATCGAAACACTGGATAAAATAGTGGAACTGGATAATAAAGAAGGTTACCATAATTTGACCCTGGCTTATCATGCCTGGGATCTATTTGACCACCCAAGATGTAAGGAACTGCTCACCAGCCCCTCTGTCAGAAATGTGGATCAATTAAAAACATTTATCCCCGGTAATTTATCCATATTGGGAGTTCTGGGAAATCCTCAACAAAAAAATAAAAGTGCGCAAATGGTGGCAGACCTGCTGAAAAATGCCCAGAGAAGAGGAATTGAAGAAAAATACGACGATGCTGTGGCACGGTTGTATCGTACTGCGGAACTTATTGCTCAATGCACGCTGCAAGATGATTTTGGCATAGACACCTCGGATGTAGATACTAGTAAATTATCTGATTTAACAATTAGGCAGATGAAACTAGAACCTTTGAAGGATGGAACTATTAAACTGGGCATGCATAAAGCATATGCCTTGCTAAGGTACGAAGGAAGTAAGGTAGGTATAAAATTTGATTACGATAAGCAAATAAAGGACCTGCTGAAAAAAAGGAATCATTCCATACTAGCTCATGGTATTAGTCCCATTAAAAAGGAAGATTATGAAAAACTCCTGGAAAAAACTGTTGAACTTGCCAGTAATGTCTATCCAGACCTTGATTCTTTAATGAAAAAAGCAGAATTTCCTAGATTATAGGTAATAAATATGAAAATTAAATCTTCTTACCTAGTTTTAAAAACAGATGCTCCTGTGAAAGAAAGTTCCAGTAGATTAAGAGGATATATTGGTCATCGCTTCCAAGAATATCCCTTACTGCACCATCACCTCCAAGAATCAGGTTACTTATACACTTATCCTTTAATCCAATATAAAATAATCAATAATCAACCCTGCATACTGGGAATTGAAGAAGGTGCCTCAGTAGTAAAGGAAATATCAGATCAAATTGACAATCTACTCCTGGGAAGCAACGTGTACCAAGTAGATGAAAAAATCCTATATCAAAAAGAAATTGACATAAAAGTCAGTGAAAACAAACAATACAACTTATTAAGCCCCTGGATGGCCCTGAATTCTAAAAATTATACTAACTACAATAAATTAAGAAGTTGGAAAGATAAAAAACTTTTTTTGAACAATATACTAATCGGAAACATACTCTCCATGTGCAAAAGCCTGGGAATAATTGTTAACCGGAAATTATACGTTCATTCACATCTGGATGAAGAAAAAGTAGTGTTTAAAGGTGTGCCCATGATAGGGTTTACTGGGGAATTCACAGTAAACTTCCAGATACCTGATTTTTTTGGTCTGGGCAAAGGCGTGAGCGTGGGTTTTGGGACAGTTAAGGCCTTATCGAATATAAATGCTGATTAGGGGTTTAAAATGTTGATAGTGGCAATTTATGATATTTCAGATAATAATACTCGAAACAATCTCATAAAATGCCTCCAGCATTATGGACTGCATCGAGTTCAAAAATCTTCTTTTATTGGTAATTTAAGTCATATACAACGTGAAAAACTTGAAGAAAAACTTGATTCTTTTATTTCTGGAGAAAAAGATAGTATATATCTAATTCCCATCTGTGACAGCTGTCGGGAAATTACCAAAATATTTTCTAAGGAAAAAATGGTACTAGAAAATCATGATAATTTCAGAATACTGTAAATAAGAGAGGGTTGATTCTTTTGCGACTGGTAATTGATGGATTTGGGAAATTCGTGGGTAAAAGAGACAACCAAATAGTTATTAAGCAAAATGGCCACGAAATTGATTATTTTTTAGCTGATGATTTGACACAAATCATAATCACCGGGAAAGGATCTGTTGGTTTTGATGCTATGAAATTAATGGCCCTACATGAAGTTGATCTAATAGTTTTAGATTGGAAAGGAGATATAATATACCGTCTTTCGCCACCAGAGCTCCGTAATGTTACTTCCCGCAGGGAACAATACAAAGCCTATAGTGATGCCCGAGGAGGACATTTCCAAAGAGTTTATTGCTGCAAAAATGGAGAATCAGAGGGGATTATTAAGGTCCCTTGCTAAATCAAGACAGAAAAGTAATTCGGAATTATCTGAATTTTTACTACAAAAACGCGAAAATATTTCTTTTGATTTAAAAAAATTAAAAAAACTTGAGGGTAAGCCCATTGAAAAATTAAGGGGGTCAATCATGGGTCTAGAAGGACATACTGCTGTAGAATACTGGCGAGGTATAAGTGAAGTTATTGATCCTAGCTTTAATTTTGAAAAAAGAAGCGGTCGTGGTGCTCAAGACGGATTCAATGCCCTCCTTAACTATGGATATGGTGTCTTAAAAGGAGAAATATGGAGAGCCATTCATTTATCTTCCTTGGATCCTTATGCAGGTTATCTTCATGCAGATCGCTGGGGAAGGCCCAGTCTGGTTTTTGATATTATGGAAGAATTTAGACAGCAAATTGTTGACAGATCCGTTCTACTGCTGGTAAACAGGGGTCAAATAAAACCAGACGATTTTAGTGAAAATGAAAAGATGTGTTTAATTAATGATAATGCTCGTAAAAAATTGATTGGGCAGATCTTAAGACGCTTGGATACTAGGATAATGTATAATAATAAAAATTCTAAATTTTCTTCAATTATTTTAGGACAAACAAGAAATTTAGCTAAATTTCTTAACGGTGATGGTGATTACAATGGTTTTTATTTAAGATGATTTTCATTTAGAAACGGTTATATTCTAAAATAAACATTTTAATTAATATGGCTGTCTTTATAAAGAAACGCTAAATTTTTCAATCGCCACTATGATGTCTTGAAATGAGAATAACCAAGGAGTTATAGGCCAAAAATAGAAAAATTTGGGTGCTATTGCAGAACCATATCCAGAAAAACAAGGATTGCGACCTTCTAACCATTCTTTGAAATCTTCTAAACTGTATTCATTGCAGAACCATATCCAGAAAAACAAGGATTGCGACCCTGGTCTATGTACTCAGATACTGATTCATTGTCTCTTATTGCAGAACCATATCCAGAAAAACAAGGATTGCGACAGACTTCTACTGGCCCTACTTTTTACGCGCTAAAAAATTGCAGAACCATATCCAGAAAAACAAGGATTGCGACATTGATAAGAAGCATGAGTTAGATGAGGTCTGCCATTATTGCAGAACCATATCCAGAAAAACAAGGATTGCGACTGATTTACCTACAACTATTAAAACTTTCACAACTCTATTGCAGAACCATATCCAGAAAAACAAGGATTGCGACCTTCGTTTATCCTGGAGATTACGAGGAAAGGGTTTAAAAATTGCAGAACCATATCCAGAAAAACAAGGATTGCGACCTTCTTTTGCAGGTTCTTCTATTGCTGCAACTCTAGCGTATTGCAGAACCATATCCAGAAAAACAAGGATTGCGACTAAGACTATCTTAGATTGGAAATTTGATAATAAAGAGATTGCAGAACCATATCCAGAAAAACAAGGATTGCGACATAGCAATAAACCAATAGGCCAGTACTGGTAGGCCATTGCAGAACCATATCCAGAAAAACAAGGATTGCGACTCTATCCTCACGGTTTTTAATTACTAACATATTTTAATTGCAGAACCATATCCAGAAAAACAAGGATTGCGACTTCACTTAAAGCCTTTTCAATGCCTCTAATAGTTTTATTGCAGAACCATATCCAGAAAAACAAGGATTGCGACTCACTAAAAGTTAAAGCTAAACCTACCCAGGTTTGAACATTGCAGAACCATATCCAGAAAAACAAGGATTGCGACTTGTTTAGCCATTCTACTATTGATGTTTATTTGTTTATTGAATTGCAGAACCATATCCAGAAAAACAAGGATTGCGACTTGT
>JAHFBZ010000080.1 GCA_023249725.1 Methanobacteriaceae archaeon | reverse complement strand
TTATATAAACCGATTGATATTTTAGATACATCAAAAGATGTTTTGAAAGTAAAAAAAGAAAATTCAAACAAAGAAATTAATGTTTCAGAATTAAAAAATATAAAAAAAGGAGATATATTAATCGTAAAAACCAACTGGAGCAAAAATTGGGGTTTAAGTAACTATTTCACTCAAAATCCATATTTATCCGAAGAAGCCGCCGAATTTCTTATTGAAAAAGAGATATCCGGGTTAGTTATAGATGCGCCCAGTGTTGATACTTTAGGGAAAACCATAATTCATAAAAAATTACTTCTTAATGACATATGGATCGTAGAAAACCTTAAAAATCTGGAATTAATCCCTCAAAACTCAGAAAATCTAGAGTTTTTCTGTATTCCTCTATCCATTGAATGTGAAGCTTCGCCTGTGAGAGCTTTCATTCGAATAAATGAATAAATAAAATAAAGTAATAAGAAATAATAAAAATAGGTAAAAATTGAATAAATAATAAAATAAGATAATTTAACAGAAAAATAAATAGAATTATTGTAAAATATTTATATTAGATTCATTTTTGTATTTTTTCCCAGATTGTTTCCTCATTTATTTGATAAGACTTGAAATAGCCCTTTCTTTCCAAATTACGTAATATATGGAACATATTATCATAAGAAAGTTCATTAAATCCTACTTTTTTAATAAAAGCGTGCATTTTATGAGTATTTGATTTTTCTGGGGGCAATAATAAATAAACTTGAGATTGGAAAGAAGTAAGGTCTCTTTTTGGTTTTGCGGTTAAAGCCTCGAAATACGTTTTTATTTCCTCTAAATCATTAATATAATCATTTTTATCGCCTAAATCATTTTTAAGATCAGCAATAGTTTTATCCTTTTCTTTGAGAAAATTTTCCAGCTCTTTAATACGCTCTTCCTTTTTTTCGATTTTATGTTGTAATTGCGTGGCTTTTTTACATTCTTGGTTGGTCTCACTGCATTTTTTGAGATCCATCTTAAGTTTGCTTATCTCTAACATGCATGCCTTTACCAGACGTTTTAGTTGGTCCTTTTCCGGGTCTTTCATGAATCGCATGCTATCACTTGAATCGTTTATGACAATTAATTATATTTTATAATATTATTATAACAATTATCTTAAGTCTGTTTAAGCTTTACTGACTATTTTTATTTAATATCTTGTTTTTAGTTCTTATAAGTTTTCCTTCATACTTTAAAACTATTAATGAACAAAATATTCCTAAAAGAGCACCTGCCAATACATCAGAAGGATAATGAAGACCCATATAAATTCTGGAAATTGCAACCATAATAGCCAAACCTAAAAAAATATATAAATATCCATATTTAACTCCTATAACTGTGAAAGCAGCAAATGCTGCAGTAGAATGGCCCGAAGGTAATGAGTAACCCATAACATCCATTAAATGTCTGGTGCCACTTAGAACTTCATAGGGTCTAGGGCGGGCCAAAATAAATTTCAATATTTCGCTGGCAAAAAAAGCAATGAATAATGCAATTATACAAAGAAAAGCTGTTTGTTTCCCCTTCTGACCACCAAAAATATATAACCCTATACAAATTATGATCCAGAAAATATGTGTTCCAGGCATAGTTATTAAAGGCATTAATACATCTAAACTTGGATTATGAATGTGCAAGTTAAAAAAATAGAATAAATTAAGATCCATGTGGTATAAATTAGCCCAAAACGCCTCAAACATGGAATTCTCCTGATAAATACTCTTATAATGATTTATAAGTCTATAAAAATAATTAATTATTAAAAAATAAATTATGAAATCATGATTAATGTCAATTACATGATTTCATTAATTAATTCTGCATTGAGTATGGATGCTCCAGCGGCTCCACGAATAGTATTATGGCCCACTAAAACATATCTGAAACTATTTTCAAATGCAGCATCTTCTCTTAATCTTCCTACAGTTACTGCCATTCCTCCATCCTGGTTACGATCCATTCTAGGCTGAGGCCGGTTATCCTCAGGGCGAATCACAATAGGTTTTTCGGGGGCAGAGTAAAGATCCAGTTTCTGAGGCATACCTCTGAACTGATCCATAGCTGCATGAATTTCATCCATATCACATTTATCTTCTGTTTCAATGAAAACAGCCTCTGTGTGTCCATCCACTACAGATACTCGGTGACAGGAAGCACTTACTCCAAATGATGCTGGAGTAACCACACCATCTTCCAAACTTCCCAGAAGATGCTGTGTTTCAGTTTCCATTTTTTCTTCTTCCCCACCAATAAATGGGACTAAATTATCTACAATGGCCATGGAAGGCACACCATTGTAACCTGCACCAGATACAGCCTGCATAGTAGATACATAGACTCTTTTAATGTCAAACTGGTCGTAAATTGGTTTTAAAGTGATGGTAAGGGCAATGGTAGAACAGTTCGGATTGGTGACTATAAATCCATCCCATCCTCTGTTTTTCTGCTGAAGTTCTATTAAATCTAGATATTCTGGATTTACTTCAGGAATAACCAGCGGAACATCATCTTCCATTCTCATGGCACTGGCATTAGATGCTACAATATGTTTTTCAGCGAATTTTGGTTCTACAATAGCTGCATTTTCTGTAGGCAGTGCTGAAAAGACAATATCTACATCATCAACTTGAGATGGGTCAGTATCAACTACCTTGATATCTTTTACAGACTCTGGCATGTTACTATCCAGATACCATGTCGTGGCATCTTCATATTTTTTTCCTGCCGATCTTTGAGACGCTGTCAACGCTGTAATTTCAAATTTTGGATGTTGAGCCAGTAATTCAATGAATCTTTGGCCTACCATACCTGTTGCACCAAGAATACCTACATTTACCATTTTTATCACCAAAATAATGCTATATATAATTATTTTTTATTTATGTATTTTTTTATTTATTTTTAATATACTATTGAATATCAATTAATTTAATATTCACTAAATAACTCATTTAATGTCTAATACATCTGCCATATCATTAATTTTTCCTTCATCAGCAGTTGGAATGAATCTGATGGCCTTTATGACTCCACTGACAAATGACTGCCTACTATGGGCCCGATGAGTAATTTCCAGCCTTTCGCCCTCACCAGCAAATAGTACAGTGTGATCACCGACAATGTCTCCTCCCCTTACAGCGTGAACTCCAATTTCATCTTTAGTACGCTCACCTATCAGGCCATGTCTTCCATAAACTCCTACATCCTCAGGATTTCTATCAGTTTCTTCAGAAATAATTTCAAAAGCCCGAACTGCAGTTCCAGAAGGTGAATCTTTTTTATGCTTGTGATGGGCCTCAATTATCTCCACATCATAATCCGCTAGAATCGGAGCCAAATCTTTGAGAATTTTAAAGAATACATTAACCCCAATAGCCATATTAGGAGAAATAACAGCTTTTACATTGTTTTTAGAAACTGAATCTTTAATTTCAGCCAGTTGTTCTTCTGAAAAACCAGTAGTACCTACTATCAGACCTACACCACTACTAGCCGTGGTTTTTATGGTTTTTATGGCTGCAGTGGCTATTGTAAAGTCCACCAGGACTTGGGCCCTACTTTCCTTTAGTGCTTTAGCTAAATTTTCTGCTGAGGTAATTTTTACACCGAGCGGACCTATCCCTATTGCTTCACCCACATCTTTACCTTCCAAAGGATTTTGAGGAGCTTCTATAGCTGCTACTACTTCCATATCGTCTTGTTGTAGAATGGTTTTTATTATTTTAGAACCCATTCTTCCACATGCACCAGTTACTGCCACTTTTATCATTTTATCACTCCAATGAAGATAATAATTAATATTTTGAAATATTTATTGAATATTAAAATATTCTATATGTATTAAAAGCTATAAATGAAATTGTCAAATGATTTAATAATTAATTTTAATTAGATTTAATTTTATATTAGATTTTTATATTTAAATTTGGTAAATATTTTGTTCAATAGTTTGTTAATACTTTTTATTTATTAAGAATATAACTTCTCTTCTCAAGATATGCTAATTTTTATTTTCAACTTATATAATTAATATATTAAATTTAAATTGATAGAATCTGTCTTGATTCATTAAATTATCTTTATAATCTACTTAAAAAGTTTTATTATAATCAAATTTAATCTATTTTGATTGATAGTATAAAATAAATTAATTCAAATTTAATTACAAAAAAGATTAACGAAAAATTAAAAAAAGAAATTTAATTTAAATTAAGGAAGAGTCTTAAAAAAATCCTTAAAAAATCTAATGGATATTTTAAATTAAAGAAAGATCTTTTAAAACTGCAGCGAGTTTTTGTTTGCTTTCCTCTTTTAAAGGCGCTAGAGGCATTCTAACATGTCCTGCTGGCCTTCCCATTAAATTCAAGCACTCTTTAGAAGGTACGGGATTACTTTCCACAAATAAAGCTTTCATGAGCCCGTATAATTCATAGTGGGTCTGGGCAGCCGCATTGAAATCTCCTTCCAGAGCTTGATTAACCATCTGACTCATTCTAGCCGGGTCAACATTGGCCACGACAGAAATAACACCTTTGGCCCCCATGGAAATCATAGGAAGTGTAAGATCATCATTTCCAGATAAAATATTGAAATCATCTTCCAATCCCAAATCCAGGAGTTTCCTGTAAATCATAGAAACTTTGTCCATATCGGGATTGGCTTCTTTTATGGCCACAATATTATCAATACCTGCAATTTGTCCGATAGATTCCACGCCAATATCGGTTCCAGTTCGAGATGGAACATTATAAACAATTATGGGAACTTCTGTGGATTCTGCCAGTATTTTATAATGTTCTACCAGACCATGAGGCTGTGGTTTATTATAATAAGGAGTAATAACCAGAGCAGCATCTGCTCCAGAATTTTCGGCATATTTAACTAGGCCTAAGGCTTCTTTGGTCGAGTTGCTACCTGCACCAGCAATAGTTTTAACTCTTCCATTTACCTCGTCAATTAAAACATCAATCATGTTCCTTTGTTCTTCGTGGGTAATAGTTGCTGATTCACCAGTGGTTCCTGCAACCAGAATACCATCCACACCGTTTTCTATTAGATAATTTATGTTTTCGCGCATGCCTTCTTCATCTACCTCATCTTCTGAGGTAAATGGAGTCACCATAGCCACAATAGTACCTTCAAAACTCATTCCAAGACACTCCTTACAAGTTCATAAGCTTTTTCGCCATCCTTCCATTCTACAAAAATAACAACTGATGTCTGTGAAGATGATATTTCAACAATATTGAGATCATTTGCTCTTAGAGGCTCTGTAATATCAGATATAATTCCCGGCGTATCAATAAAATCCGGGCTAGCAATGCTAATCATTGCAATTTCTCTTCCCAATGAAAGAGAACTAAGGTTTTCATTTTTAACCACTACCTCATGTAATATTCTATGGGCATCATCAGCGTGTTTTTTGTTAACAAATAAAGTTATTGAATTCTGGCCAGTAGAAATACCAAATATATTGATCTCATTTTCGGATAGTATATCCGTTAGTTCTGCTAGAACTCCGGGTTTGTTGAGTATTTCTTCCCCAACCACAGCAATGACCGAAATAGGTTCTGAATTTAAAGTGGTTGTTTTAAGCATTTCATTTTTTGAGGGACCTAAGATCTCAGTCCCACGAGCAGAAAGATCTCCATGATCAAATCCAATAATTTTTGCATTAATTTTAGGATCCTTGTATTTCAAGGCGTGAGGATGCAATACTTGGGCACCGTGAGTGGCCAGATCTCGCATTTCTTCGACAGAAATTTTATCGAGTTTCTGAGCACTTTGTAGCTTGTTAGGGTCCGTGGACATTACTCCACCCACATCAGTGACAATAACCACATCATCAGCATTAAGGCAGTGCCCTAAAAGGAAAGCCGTGATATCACTCCCTCCCCTTCCTAAAGTAGTTATGTAACCTTGAGGATCTTTTCCTAAAAATCCACAGACCACGGGAATGATTCCCTGATCCATCATTTTCATGAGATCCAAGGATTTATCTTCTGTGGCCTTAAAATCTACTTTAGCACTTAAAAGACTATTATCTGTTATGATAGGCCATTGTTCCATGAAAGGATCTATATATTCAGATTTCACACCCAATGATTCAATTGCAGATGCGAATATGCGAACACTGGTCATTTCACCCATAGACACAATTTCTGCCAGTTGTTTTTCGGTAACGGCATCTTCCATAGCTTCATCAACTATGTGTAACAGTTCATCAGTAGTCTTGTTAATAGCAGAAACAACCACTACTATCTTTTTTCCCTTCATGTACTCATTGACCACTGCTTGAGCTGCTTTTTTTATCCGTTTACCGTTTCCTATGGATGTTCCTCCGAATTTGGCCACTATTAATTCCATTAACCTTCACAACCTTGGTGACTAATAATAATAATTATTGTAAAATTGTAATTGTAAAATTTGTAAATATTATAAAAATTATAAAATCTAAATTAGATATGTTAAATTATAGTTAGAATTTTTATTAGTTGAATGTAAATAAATTTAATTATTAAAGACTATAAAAAGCTTAAAAATATTTTTAATCCATTAAAAAATGATTAAGTTAGTGATGTTTTAAATCATATTTGCCTGCATTGACAAATCAAATACTAGGCAAATAATTATAAAACTACGTTTAAGTTAATTAAGCTTGTCTTGCTTCGTTTCTAACTAATCGAGTAACATATCCTGCGATTTTGTTCCGTAAGTGCTTAGTACTTACAGTTGAAAACTGTTCTACCAGTTTTTTGTTTTCATCAAAATCAGTGGTAAATTTACCTTGGTGAGTTTCGATTAGTTCTTTAGACAATCTTTTTACATGTGAAGTTCTTATATTTCCCATTTTATTTCCTCCTTAACAATTGTTCTTGTTCTTTTTTATTTATGTCAGTCAATATTTTCATTATTTGACTGAGCATATCTTCATCAATCTGAAATTCTCTGGCGATTTTGCGAGTTTTCATGTGAATATGTTCTTCTCGCTTCTTATCTTGAATCTCCATACCTAAAATAATTTTGGCATTGATTATTTTTTTGGCCAGATCAGTTCTTTTACTGATTAAAGTAATTATCTCTGTATCAATAATATCAATCTTTTCTCTTGATTCTTGAAGAAGCTTTTGTGCTTGGGATTCATCCATTATATCACCTTGGTCCCATTATTATCTACTTGCGTAGCAATAACTCTTCCAGGATAATTATTCAAAGCTTCATGAACCCTATCACTACATTCATCAGTAGCCACAGCCACAAAGGACGGACCAGTTCCAGATAATCCTGATGCAAGTGCACCAGCTTCCAATGCATCAAGGGCAATGTTTGAATCAAATCCAAGTGCTGCACTATACAATATTCCATTTAATGTGAGAGCTTCATAAATATCACCCTGAATAGCTTTTTTATAAGCCATATCTACCAGGGGGGATAAAAGTTTCATCCTATTAACATTGGATTGTGCGGTCAGAGACTTTCTGTCAGGCATGTATATTAATATGTTTTGTTTTTCCATTTCATTTCTCTGGATAATTTCTCTTTCCAGATTATTGGTTATGGTAAGTCCTCCAAAGTAGGAAGCACTGGCATCGTCGAATGCACCAGTTATAGTAACACCAGCTTCCAACGAGGCGTCAATAGCAGTATTTAAGATTTCCATGTCATTCATTGGTTTTAGGTCAAATTCTTCAGCAATTAAACTGGATGTGGCCATTACCACAGCGTTTGAGGTGGCACTACTACTGGAAAGTCCAGAAGCCACCGGTAAAGTAGAATCCGTATGAACTTTTACTCCTGTATCAATAGAATAGTGTTGAATGACTTTATTTACACAAATTTCCATTAATTTGGGATTAACTCGCCTTTCAGAAGTACATTCAATTTCAGAAGATGTTAATTGAACTTCTGCAGTTACATAAAGTTGAATACCAAAGGCAGAACCACTACCAGTTGAAATGGCATTGATAACTGTCGCTGATCCTGGAGATCTAACTGTTTTTTTCAATATATCACCGGTCTTACTAACATTCTCAAATTTTTATCAAAATTATTTGAGAATTTCTAATTAGAGAAAAGTTATGGAATTAATATATCATGTTCTCATGGTTTATATATTGATTAGCAAATATCTTATTATATATGATTAATTAAGATAAATTTAAGATTATGAATTAGTTGAGAACATACAAAAATTCGATTTATGAAATTCAATTTACGAGTTTGAATGAAACTATTAAAATATTTATGATCATATGGGTATAAAATAGTATAATAAATAAATTCAAAAATAGATTACAGTGGAAAAAATTAGATTATAATAATTCAATTACAATATAATTTAAAAATCTTATAATGCATAAAATCTCGAATCAATAATCATCAGTGATAAAATGGAAAAAAACACCAAAATAATTTTTGCAATCATAGGCATATTACTTGCTTTTTTCCTGATTTTTATTTTAGTAAGTGTTTTTATTGGATCTGCTAGCTTAGAATCAGGAAATATTGGTTTAGGAGATACCATAGCAGTTATACCAATTTATGGAGAAATAACCTATGGCAGCAGTGATAGTGCATATACCAATCCAGACGATATTAAAAGTTTGATTGAAGAAGCAAATGCAGATTCATCTATCAGCGCCATGGTATTAGATGTAAATAGTCCCGGCGGAACTCCCGTGGCAAGTGAAGAGATAATGCAGGCCATTAAAGAGTCTAAAAAACCAGTTGTGAGTTGGATAAGTGATAGTGGAACATCTGGAGCATACCTGGCATCATCCGCCTCAGATAAAATCGTGGCCAGTCCATCCTCATGGGTCGGTAGTATTGGAGTAATTTTACAGTTGTCAGACCTTTCTGAAATGTATAAAAAGATGGGAGTAAACAAATATTCACTAAAAGCAGGTCAGTACAAAGATATGGGTGCAGATTACAGGAATTTAACAGCTGATGAAACAAAAATGCTACAAACAATGGTAGACGAGGAATATAACTATTTTATATCCCTAGTAGCTCAGAACCGAAATTTAACAACAGATTATGTTAAAAGTATTGCTGAAGGGAGAATATACACGGGAAGACAGGCCCTTAATATTAAACTGGTAGATTCACTGGGAGGTAAAGATAAGGCCATTCAAGAGGCAGCCGATTTAGCTGGAATAGGTGATTCTTATAATATAATCACTATGTCACCACCAACAACCTTTGAAAAGATTTTAAGTGGAATAACATCCCAGTTAGGGTATTCAATGGGTGAGGGAATAGGAGATTCTAATAGTAGCAGCAAAACACAAAGCAGTTACTTTTAATTCTCTTTTTAATTTTCAATTAATTACATTATTATTTTTTTTATTTTTATTCAATATTATTAAAGACTAATAAAAACTAATTTGAAGATAAGTATTTATTCAAAAAGAGCAAATAAAAACAATTATATAATTTCTATGGGAATTATATAAACGTTGAATAAAAATAAGTACTAAAATTTCTTTAAAGGAATAATTAAATGATTATAAATTAAATAGTCATTAATATGAATTCTAAATAGAAATTGGTGCGGATTGCAAAATTACATAGTGTATATTACAATTCTCATACGGAGGTTAAAACATGGTTGTTAAAATCGAAGTATTCACATCCCCTACATGTCCTTACTGTCCTATGGCAGTGGAAGTTGTAGAAGAAGCTAAAAAAGATTTAGGAGATTCCATTGAAATCGAAAAAGTCGATATCATGGAAGATCGGGAAAAAGC
Organism: Methanobacteriaceae archaeon; assembly: GCA_023249725.1. Taxonomy (GTDB): domain Archaea; phylum Methanobacteriota; class Methanobacteria; order Methanobacteriales; family Methanobacteriaceae; genus UBA349. Next base: position 1,220 of record JAHFBZ010000080.1, on the reverse strand, counting down.
AGTGAATTATGGACTAATGGCAGTTCCTGCTGTTGCCATCAATGGCGTAGTTAAGTTTGTCGGAGCTCCTGGTAAAGAAGAACTAATGGCTGCCCTTAAAGAAGAATTAAAAGAATAATTTTAATTCTTCTTAAAAATACTTATTTTTTTATTTTAGGATTTTTATTTTATCAATAATTAAAAAATAATTAATTAAAATATTGAATTAAAGAGATATTTACTGATGAGCATATTTTAGGACTTTTTTAATATGACTAAAAAAGATGAAGGAATGTCTTTTGGAATAACCACCGGCAGTGCTGCCACTGCAGCAGCATTGGCTGCTTTGAAAATCATTCTAGAAGATAAAGTTCACGACCACATTAAAATTTCTATTCCATCTGGCGAGCTGGAGATTGAAATATATAATGCTAAAAAAATTTCTAAAAACATTGCCCAGGCATCTGTGGTGAAAAAACCATATCCTGATCCAGATGTAACCATCAATCTAGAAATTGGGGCCAAACTTGAACTCACCTCCCAACCAGGAATCAGCATTAAGGGCGGTGAAGGTGTAGGTACTATCACCAAACCAGGACTCCAAATACCAGTTGGTCAGGCCGCGATTAATCCTGTCCCTCAAAAAATGATTAGGAAAAATATTCAGAGGTATCTTCCTTCTGGAAAAGGTGCAATAATTACTATCTTTGTTCCCAAGGGAAAAGAAATTGCATCTCGAACCATGAACCCCCGTTTAGGAATTATTAATGGAATTTCCATATTAGGCACCACGGGAATTGCCCGGCCCATGTCTCTGGAATCATTTAAAAAGGCAAATTCCTGCCAGTTAGACATTGCACTGGGTCAGGGTTATGAAGAATTAATATTTGTACCGGGGAATATTGGGGAAAAACTGGCCCTCCAGTCCATGGATGTTGAAAAGGACCAGATAATTCACATGAGTAATTATGTGGGTTATATGTTAGAACAGGCTGTGAAAAAAAAGGTCAAAAAAATCATTTTATTTGGCCATGCCGGGAAGCTGGTGAAAATAGCTGGTGGAATATTTAATACCAAGCACAGCGTGGCTGATGGCCGCCGAGAAATAGTAACTGCTCATGCAGCCCTTGTTGGAGTTTCTCAAGATACTTTAAAGGAAATTTTCTATTCCAAAACCACGGAAGATATGATTGATATATTAATACAATCCAATAAAGAAAAAGAAGTATTTAATAGTATTG
>JAHFBZ010000010.1 GCA_023249725.1 Methanobacteriaceae archaeon | reverse complement strand
GGTTCCTTTGTTTTTTAATTTTATGTTTCCATAGTTGAATTTCCTTATCCAAAGTTTCTGATTGAACTATGGCAAAATCTTTACCCATTTTAATCCCTATTTTAGAAGATTTAATTATGGGAATATCCTTATTTTCCAAAACTTTCTTTGCTTGAGGTGGCATTTCATCAGAGACAATAATGGCCTTTAAAGATAATTTAGATAATAGAGATGCTGTTTGAGATCCTCCACCACGAGAATTTAAAATAAACACCGCATCTCCACTTTTTAAATCTCCTTGATGATATGATTCATTTATTCCATCCCTAGTAAAGGATTTAATAATTTTAACGGGGACTGTTTTATCTGAGACTTCAATTGTTTTAATTTTATTAAAAGTCTTTAATTTTTCTTCTAATTTCTCTCTTAAGACTTTTTCATTATTATAAGTCATTTGAAGTTTTTTAATGATATTTATTTTAGAAGACACCTTCTTTTCAAGTAAAATTTCTTTGGAGTAATCCTGTTGAAGTTTTTCCAGCTTGAATTTAAGTTTAGATGATTTTTTCTTCTGTTTTCTAATTTTATTTTTAAGCAGTTTATTTTTGTCCCTCAAATTTTTTATTAGGGCCTCTTGATTTTTAATTTGAGATTCTTGTTGATTTATGCGACTTTTTAATTTTATTAATGTTTCTTGAGAATCTAAATTTAAATTTAAAGTTGTATCTGAATCTGAATCTGCTATTAAATCAGTATCTACATTTTCAAATTTTGATTTTTTAGAGTTTAAAATAGATTTAGAATTGATAAAATCTAAAGCTTTAGTTATAGGCATTCCATCAATAAAAAGAGTTTTAACCTCTTCTCTCTCTTTAAATGATAAATTTTTCTCTTTTCCTCTTTTATCAATTTGATTGAACTTTTTTTCATAATTTTTATAAGTTTTAATTGCTGCTGCCAGGGCATCACGCTGGTGAGCATTATTTGGGGAAAAATTAGATGTTCTATCCCTTAAAAACTCATCTACCATTTCTTTTTTAGATCCTACGGTAAACACATTTGAAGGAGAATCTATTTTGGCATTTAAAGAAGCAGCTAATTTTTTTACCATTTTAGGAGCTGGGTAAACATCACTGGCAACTATAATTGCATGGCCATGTGAAATTACTTCCCGAACCACATCAGAATATTTGGCCTCTTTAAAGCTTTTTAATGAAAGAATATGGCCATTTAAATCAAGTATTGCAATCCCCACAGTCAATCCTGGATCAAAACCAATTATAGTTCTTTTTTTATGGTCAATTTCTGGATTATCCTTTTTAAAATTAGAATCATCACCAATTTCGGGCTTGGAAATAGAATCATAGCTAGAATAATAATTAAGATTTTCAGGTATTTTATCTGAATCATCTTTAGAATTTTCCAAATTGTTTTCTTCAAAATTCTCGTAAAACAGAGAAATTTCCTCCTTGAAAAATATAAATGCTTACCATTTAAACTTTAATTTGTAAAAAACTCATTTTCAGAGATTGCTAATATATAACTATAAAATTCAAGTTTTAGTATTGATTTGTGTTATTGATTGTAATATGAATAAAAATTATATTTATTATTTATCTAATTCAAATAAAATAATAAAATTTCAAATTTACCTTAAAATGAATAATAAACATGACATCAAAAGTTATAATTAAAAAAAATTTAAAAAAAATAAGTGAATTGATTTTCTCAGAAGTATTTAAAATATTAGAGCACACCCCTCTGATTCCTCAACAAAGATTCATTTTTGTTTTAAAGCATCCAAATCATTAATCAAACTCTCTTCTAAAAGCGTTGCGGATTTATGTTTAAATAATTCGTCTTTTAGAGTTGATTGGAACCGGTAGCAAGCATAATTATCATAAGTAAAATTAAGATTTTTATACATAACATCCATTAAAATCAGATTTTCAGGCACCATGGGTTTTAAAGGAATATTATTTTCTGGGTTGAGCATCTCAATTATATCTGAGGGTTTTATTTTGCCATTACCTGCTTCTAAAATTGTTTTTACCATTTTTCTAACCATGTTCCAGAGAAAACTTTCTCCCACAACATCAATAACTATTATTTCACCATTTTTAGAAACTTTAACTTCATCCACAGTTCTCAACGGATTTCTTTCACTTCTTTTTGAAAAATTAATGAAATTATGAGTGCCCTCGAAATATGAAGCTGCTTCTATCATCTTTTCCAAATTAAATCCATTTTCTAATGGAATATCAAGTTCCCATAAAAGAGGATATCTACTCGCATTCTCAGAAATTATGTATTTGTAGTGGCGTTTTAAGGCATATCTTGGCTTAAACCCATAATGAACCGGGGCCTTGGCCAAAATTTGAATGTCTTCCGGAAGATGATCATTAATTTGATTTATAATAACTTCTTTTTCACTCATGAAAGATATTACATTACCCAAAGCATGAACGCCCCGGTCCGTACGGCCAGCAATAGAAAAATAAGACTTTTTCAGATCTTCAACCAAATTAGCTTTCTTTAATGCGTAAATTAACTCCCCCTCAACAGTACGATGATTAGGCTGCCTTTGGAACCCATGGAAATTAGTTCCAATATATGCAACTTTTAAAGCGACTTTTTTCATGAAATAAACACCTTATGATATTATTTGTAAATATGTATCTGTGAAAAAATTATAAAAAATTAATTATAAAAAATTTATAGTTTATAATTCATTTGAATAGTATTTTGAATTAGTTTGGAAGTAGTATATAATTTATTTAACTAATTATTTATCTTAAAAAATGTTTATTAGTTTATATAATAAAAAGAATCAATTAGCATCCAGAGTAAGAGTAATAAAAAATAGGGCCGAAAAATAAGGCGAATAAGTGAAATTAAAGGACATTCCAAACATTTCAGGAGAAACTTGTATGAAACGATTATGGGGATATTTAAGCGTGATTACCGCCACGGTATTTTTTGGTATAGCTACCCCATTTGACAAAATATTGCTACAAGAAATGCACCCCCTGGCCATTGCTGCCTTGACTTATACGCTTGCTGGAATCTTTTTATTCACGATTCGACAATCCCCCCTTAAAGAAAGAGCCTTAACTGTTTTAAACAAAAAAAATAACTCTGAAAACTTTATTAGTAAAAAAGATTATGTAATTTTGATTGCAACTGCCCTATGCACTGCTTGTATAGCACCCATACTCTAGTTAAACGGTTTAAATCAAACAACAGCAGTGAATGCATCACTTTTGCTAAATGTCGAAGTACTCTTCATTATAAGCATGAGTTTAATCTTATTTAAAGAAGTTCTTAGGAAAAAAGACATTTTAGGAATGGGCCTTCTTATTATAGGGGCGGTTTATCTTGCTACAAAAGGAGAAATAGCAGATATCTTCTTCAAAGAAAGTTTTATAGGGAGTCTTCTGATTATTGCCGCTGCGTTCTTTTGGAGTGTTGATACTGTACTAAGCAAATTTTTAAGCAATAAAAGAGATTTAATATGGATAGCTGGGCTTAAAAGTTCTATTGGGGGAATATTTCTATTAATAACTACCGTATTTTTAGGAATTAGTCTTAAAACTCCCTGGGAAATGTTGCCGTTACTTCTTTTTGTGGCAATTTTTAGTATAGGTAGTTCATTTATTCTAATTTATTTCGCCATAAGAGAACTAGGATCTACTCGCGTAGGTGCTATATTCCCATTATCATCCTTATTTGGAGCCATATTTGCATTTATAATTTTAGGAGAACCTTTAACTGCAATAGAATTGTTATTTGGTTTATTAATGCTTTTAGGAGTTTTTATCCTCTATTGGAATCCGAAAAAAATGTCTTAAATTCGTTTTGTCAGGGTAATTAATATTAATAGGATTTAGTTTAATAGGATTTAGTCAAATAATTTAAAATAATTTAAAATTCTAAGAATTTTATATATCTAAAAATTATAATCAATAGTATAATTGATAACTATTTTAATTTAATATTAGTAGATTAGATACTGCAATAAAATTTTAATAAAAATCAGATTTATTAGGTGTAAAAATGTCGTTCCAAGATAATAAAATGCTCATCATTCCTGCAGTTGATATTAAAAATGGAAAATGCGTCCAACTGGTTCAAGGAAAACCCGGCACTGAACAGATAATAATTGAAAATCCTGCTGAAGTTGCCAGAAGCTGGGAAGAAAAAAATGCCACCAACATCCATGTTATCGATCTAGATGGGGCCTTCGGTGAAAAAAATAATATTTCTGTGGTGAAAAAAATTTTAGATACAGTTTCTGTCCCCATACAGATGGGTGGGGGTATAAGAACTAAAGAATATGCAAAGGAACTTCTGGATATGGGAATTGAAAGAATTATCCTCGGAACCATGGCCATTGAAAATCCGCTGATTGTACAGGAACTCGCTGATGAATACAGTAGCGAAAGAATAATGGTTTCTCTAGATAGTAAAGACTCTAAAGTCGTGATAAAAGGATGGACTGAAAAAACTTCTAGAACAGCACCAGAAATGGGAAAAATTTTAGAAGAAAACGGAGCAGGTGGAATATTATTCACCAATGTTGATGTAGAAGGACTTTTGAATGGATTTAATCTAGATCCTGTCCTTGAATTAGTAAATTCTGTCAAAATACCTATTGTATATTCTGGAGGAATAAGTTCTCTGGAAGATATTAAAACACTGCAAAAAACAGGAGTTAAAGGAATAGTTATTGGTTCCGCAATTTATAAAGGAAAAATTGACTTTGAAAAAACTCTTAAATATGAAAATATTATTTAAAACTCTTCTAAAATTAAATTTAATAAATTTAAAAATCAATTAAGATAAAATATTAACTATAGAATATTATAGAATATTGAAAAAATAATTGAAAAATTTTATAATTACTTTATTTCAATTAATACCAATAATAAGGTGAAAACCATGAAAATAGTGATGGCGACCGGCACTTTTGATCTCATACATCCAGGACACGGCCTATTCCTGGAAGAAGCTAAAAAATTAGGTGGGAAAGATGCTAAACTAGTAGTTGTGCTGGCCAGGGATTCTACAGTACGATCCAAGAAGAGAGTTCCAATTATAAATGAAAAACAGAGATTAGAAATGGTTAAATTTTTAAAACCAGTTGATGAAGCAGTTTTAGGCAGTGAAACCGACATGTTTGAAGTTGTAGAAACAATTAAACCAGATATAATAGCTATTGGCCCTGATCAAAAATTTGACCTGGATGATTTGAGAAAAGATCTGGAAAAAAGAGGATTTGATTGTCAAGTACAGAGAATTACTAAATATCATAAATCCAATTTAGATAGTTCGTGTAAAATCATAAAAAAGATTAAAAAAAGCGAATTCGATGAAAATGCTTTTAAGAATTGCTGAAATCATTTATATAACATTAATTTATTATTATTTTATTTAAGTAGCTAATTAAATTTTTCAATAAGTGTTAATTCAATTTAACTAATTCAATTATTATATTTATTTTTGAACTTTAAAAAAAAAATTAAAAAGGCAGTTCAATATAACTGCCTTTTATGTAAGCTGTTTTTGTATTCCAATTGTTTATAACGCCAAGTTTGTTTTTAGAACTGGTTGCATCTGCGTCGTACCATCTATTGTCAATCAATAGCTGAGTCCAAATGTGTCCATAGGTATTTCCACTGTTAAATGTACATGAACCATGTACATATCTTGCTGGAATCCCTGCTGCCCTGGCCAATGCCACCAGGAGATGTGAATGGTCTACACAATTACCGGATTTTGTTATCACGGTTTTTACAGCCCCATATTTAGTATTATAATAGAATTTATATTGCAAGTTATCCCTAACCCAATTGAAAATCTTCACAGCCTTCTCATAAGTCGAATTTGAACCATTAGTAATGGTTTTTGCAAGTGCAACTATGATGGGGTCTGTTGATTGAGAATTTTTGGTCTCTTTAAGATAATTTTGAGGGTTAGAAGGTGCAAAACTTATTTCCCATGAATCTATTTCTGTGTAACCTGGCAATCGCTCGTTTTGGCCGTAGAAATTAATGATTTTAGAAAATATGTAAATCAGTGATTCATATTGAATTTTCCCTTTTGAACTGGTTACTGAACCTGGTGCGGTTCCAAAAGATTCTATATAGGACTTTACCTTCTTAACAATGTCTAAATATTCAGTCTGATTTAAGTTACCATTAATTAAATCTCCAGAGGAATTGAGGGGTGCTTTAACATTTAAATTAAATGCAGGAATTGCCGTTCCCATATTTATGGCCGATATTGTATCTGCCATTATTTTGAGAAACTGTGCTGTTGACAGTCGAGTATTTGAAATTTGAACATCTGCTGGAAGTCGTTGGTTAGTTTCGATGTAAGTCTTTAGAGTATTGGCAGCGTTAATGATTTGAATAACGGTTGATGAAACTGAAGTGTTATTTCTTGAACTGCAATTAATAATTTGAGGGTTTATTAATCCATATTGATACAGTATAAATCCTTTGGCACCATTTTTGAGAGATTGTTGTATATCAAAGCCTAATTCTGTTGAATTAAGCGTTGTTAACTGTTTGTCTGATTTATATGTCTGGATAAAATCCAGTACTGGTTTTCCGTTAGTTTTATTAACTATGTACTGAGTCATATATCCTATCCAGGCGGAATCCTTATTATTAATCCCTTTTAAGAGTTTAGGAACTATATAATCAAGACATTGGGATAGTTTACCATAATCCTGTCCATAGTATTTGGAACTTTCACTGCTAGGAATTAATGTCCCAGACAGAGTAATATTTGGCTTAATAGTATTAATAGAACTAAAAATCTTTTGAACAAAAGATGTAATGGCCGCTGTACTGTTTTTATTCTTGGAAGCGACTCCCTCGCCGACTCCCGAATAGCAAATGTCGTCCAGAAGTATTCCATCAATATTGAAATTTTTAGTCACATTAACTATTTTAGATACCAATTGATCTCTGTAAGTACTATTAAATCCATAGCGAGTCTCAGTGTTGTAGTAAGTCTTTTCAACCCATTTATAATGAGTTTTAGTGACCAATTTGTAAGATTTTTGGTAGCTGTATTTGTATCTGGTTACATTGGTTAATTTATATTGAATTTTATATTTCCACACACCATTTAATTTGTACCAAAACTTGTAAGGAGTTTTAACCGTTACTTGATATGGTGTTTTAATGGTTTTTGTGTAAGAAACCTTTTCTTTAACTGAGTAGGATACCTTTACATTTTTTTTGTAAGGTATTTTTACTGTATATGAATATTTGCCCTGGGGATCGATCCACTGACCTTTCCCATCTTTAAAGCATGCAATCCAAATATTTACTCTTATTCCAGAGTTATTGAACTTAGATAGTATTCCATTGAGAGTTTTGGTATAAGATGACAATAAGAAATCGTTGGATTTAATGTAAACATCAGTAACGCTGGATTTTTTCAATGCTTTAGTGTTGATACTGTTTATATCTTCAGCCTTAAGCCATAGTCCTTTAACTGAGGCATTAGACTGGTTAATTACTGAATTATTGGATTTTTGAATAGCAGTTGTATTGTTAGTTACTGGAATTGAGTTATTCACATTTTCTGTATTAGATAGATTTGTAGAGGTGGCGTACGCATTATTCATACTTAACAGTGCGATTCCCAAAATGAGAAGCACTGCAAGTAATTTGCGTCGCTCCATTATTGGCCTCCTCGTTACCAGTAAAATTGAATTTATCTGGTAAGATTTAGCTTGGTTTACCTGACATATATATTTTTTATGAAAAAGAAATAATCAGCTACAATTATTTTAAAGTAATTCAACCAATATTGATGTTTAAATCTTGAATAGAGAATAAATTAATCTTAATTAATTTAATAAAAAAATTTTAAAACTAATAATTATTTGTTTTTGGTTTATAGTCCTTAATAAAGCAATTAAATAGCAGACTGGTCAATCTATAAAATAATCCATAATAATAACATGCCAAAACTAATTGAAATAAAATAAAGGCCAATTATTATCTAAAAAAAATTATCTAAAAAAATAAAAAAATAATATTAGAATGATATTTCAGAGTAAAAACCATGTATGGCCGCAGTTGCAGTATTCCAACTTTTAATTACACCAAAAGTGTTACTGGAACTGGTAGCATCGGAATTATACCATTTATCATCCACATATAACTGAGCCCAAACGTGACCATAAGTGTTTCCACTTTTAAAAACACAATCCCCATGAGCATATTGAGCTGGAATGCCGGCAGCCCTAGCCAAAGCAATTAATAAATGAGAATGATCCACACAATTACCAACTTTTGCTTTCAAAGTTTTCACGGCACCGTATTTAGTGTTGTAATAGAAAGAGTAATCCAGATTATCCCTAACCCAATTGAAAATCTTTTCGGCCTTCTCATAAGAACTATTCGTACCATTAATTAATTTATTAGCAAGTGCAACTATAGTTGGATCAGTTACCTGGCAGTTTTTAGTCGATTTCAAGTATTCTGAAGAATAGGTGTAACCTGTTTTTGCAACAGATTTGTACTTAGTTTTATATACCCATTTATAATATTTTTTGTACTTGGTAACGTATTTATACGTGTAGAAATACTTTGTTCTGTATTTACCATTCCAATAGTACCTTTTTTTAACTAAAACTTTGACTTTAACTCGATATGACTTATAGTAAGCAACTTTGACCTGAGCTTTGTATGAAACTTTTACATAGTAAGTATAGGTAATTTTTGGATTCGTAGAAACTGTTTTTGTAGAAACTTTATTTACAGTCAAATTTGCATTAGTGACATTTTGAGTACTTGAAGTTGAATTCGATGTGCTCAAATTTGAAGTCAAATTAGATGTTTGATTAGATGCATTTTGTTGATCTATCGCATTAACATCATTGATTGGCACTACTACTGCTACAAAAAGTAACAAGAGTACTGCAATAAGCGAGTGTCGCTTAATTTTACCGCCTCCACGCCAAGAAAATAACTATTTAATAAGAACCTTAAATTTGAAAATATTTCAGAGAAATAGATTATTCCTCTAAAAATGCCATTTTAAGTCCCATTATTCAATTAAATAAGTCATAAACTTCTTGGACATGAATTCTTTCACTATTGTATAATATATAAACTTTTTGATTTAAATCTGGAAAAAAAGGTGTATTAAAACTCTTTTTCTTAAATAAGGCCTTCCTAATAGTAATCGAATTCAGTCAATCAGAATATCCAGTATCAATATCTTTTTTTACAAGTTGATGACCCATTAATGTTTATTTATAAAAAAATAGACAATAAATGCGAGTTTTTTAAAAAGTATTCCGACTTAGATATGGTATAAATAATTTTAAAAATGAACTGGTTTAAATTAAAGCCCTTATAAATGATTATTTTATTGAATACTGAAATTTATAAGTATTCTGCTTAATTAAACCTTTATAAACCTTTTTAGCTTGAAAAACAATTTTTTGATTATTTATTCTTAGTTAATAATAAATCAGAACAAATAGTTATAATATTCTGATTTTAACCATCATTATTCTCCAAAACTGGAATAGGAATTTATAATCAAGCTAAATTTAAATTAGAATTTAATATGATTAATGGAAAGATTTAATGCTCAACATTTGAGAAATTAGTATTAATTACAAATAATCAATCCATATTTAATTAATCTATATAAAATTTAAAAGAATTATATAAATTAAAATTAGATATAATGGTTTTTATAATAATAAATTAAATAAAAGTATATAGATTCTAATTTATAATCAATTTAATAAAATGGTGAAAACATGATAAAAGTAGGCATAATAGGTGCCAGTGGATATACTGGTGGAGAATTACTCCGTTTTTTACATAATCATTCACAGGTAGAAGTTTCAGCCATAACTTCACGCCAGTATGCAGATAAAGCTGTTTATAAAGTACATCCCCATCTAAGAGACTCTGATTTAGTTTTTCAGAACATAAAAGCATCTGAAATTGATGCGGATCTTGTTTTCACAGCAACACCCCATGGGGCCTCCATGAATATTGTCCCAGAGATCTTAGAAACTGGAACAAAGGTAATTGATTTAAGTGGAGATTATCGTTACGATAATATTGAAACTTATGAAAAATGGTACAACCTAAAACACTCCCATCCTTTAGATGCAGTTTATGGGCTTCCAGAACTTTACCGCGAAGATATTAAAAAGGCCAATTTAGTAGCCAATCCAGGATGCTTCCCTACTGGATCAATTTTAGCTTGTATGCCATTGATTAATGAAAAACTTGTGGAAACCGTGATTATTGACGCTAAAACTGGAATAAGTGGTGCTGGAATAAATCCAACACCAGCAACTCATTTTCCAAACTGCAGTGACAATGTAATTCCTTACAATGTGACCAGTCATCGGCACATGAGTGAAATAGATGAAAAACTCAATCAAAACGGTTCAGTTAAAGTTTGCTTCACCCCACATCTTGTTCCAGTCATTAGAGGGATTTTAACCACAGTACACACCTTTTTAAAAGAAGGAATAACAGAAGATTTGAGTTCAGAATATTTGGAAGAAATTTATAAAGAGTTTTATGATGGCGAGCCATTTGTAAAAGTTTTAGAATATGGAGAAATTCCTCGCTTGAGTGCAGTTCGCGGATCAAACTTGGCACATGTCGGCTGTTTCCAGATAGACCATCACGGCCGTGTGATAATTATATCCACCATTGACAACCTGGTGAAAGGTGCTTCTGGTCAGGCTATCCATAATATGAATCTCATGTTTGGATTTAAGGAAAATGAATCCCTGGAATTTCTGGGAATGCATCCTTAATTCATTTTGATTAAATTCTTTAAATTATTTTTTTAAAAATGGAAATAAAATAGAAATAATACAAGAATTTTAATTTAAATTAGAATGAGATTTTATTACTTAATTCCTTTACAAAAAATCCAAAATAATATTATTAAACAAGATTATAATTAATATAATATAAGTTTAAAATTAAGTTAAAAAAGTAAAAAACTATTAAGATAGAATTAATTAGATAAAATAAGATTATTTATAATGTTTATATTTATCAGCCCATTTTAATTTTATTAATAGATTAAATGATTTTTAAATAAATATAAAGTAAAAAGCCGATTTAACTAAGTTATATTATATTTTATAGAGATAATAGGTGTTTAAATGAAAACAATTGTTTTGTATTATTCCCGAAGTAGAAAAACTGCCACTGTTGCTGAGACCTTGGCTGAAGAATTATCCGCAGATCTGCAAGAAATAAAAGATGTGAAGGAGCGTTCAGGAATATTAAATTATTTAGGTGCTTCTGTAGATGCATTCCGGGAAAGCAAGACCAAAATCACCCCTGAAAATTTAAATCTTGACAATTATGGAATTATATATCTAGGTTCTCCCACTTGGGCCGGAAAAGCCTCTCCCGCAATAATTACATTTGTGGATAAAGCAGATTTGAAAGGAAAGGATGTAATATTATTCGCAACTATGGGTAATCAAGGTGCCAAAAGTGTTATAAAAAGAATGCAAGAAAAAATTGAGGCCAGAGGGGCTCGAATGGTTAATTCATTTAGTATAAAAACTAGTGGTAAGGAATTAATTGAAATAAAAGAAGAAACTTGGAAAAAGATAGAAGAATTAGATCTGAAGATCTATGGAAATTAATTCAATAAAATATTTCTTCTTACCTTATTCATAAAATTTAGAATATATAATTTGTTTTTTATTGAAATATGTAATTTTTATCCCATATATTTCATCTAAAGCTTTAAAAATCATTTATTGATAATTTACACCAAAATAGGTTTTATTTGATATAATTACATGAAAAGCTATTATTAAAATATTAATCCAGTTCTTCCCATTATTGATAGTGATTAAAACTTTTTTTATAAAATAAAATGTAAAAAATATAAATATTCCCATTTTTAAAAACATTTGTGAAATAAGTATATTTAGTATAATATAGTACATAATTAAAATTGAAGAATATTTAATACATAAAATTCATAAAAAATTAATGGAGAAATCGAGAAAATAAAAATAATCTGGAAATATATAAATTAAATAATAAAAGCCATTTTAATCAAATAAATTTAATCATAAAATAACTTGATTATTAATTTTAATCATGTAACAAATCCTGATTAAAAAATAGCAGATTATATTTATTTCAATCCTGATAACTCGTTTAAACGGTGATTCAATGTTTAAAAAACTAATGGAATCATATAAACCATTGATTGCAATACCAGTAATTATCACATTACTATCAGTAATATTATTGGCATCGAATGGTTTAAATGAAGGTATAGATCTTAAAGGAGGATCATTGGCTGTTTTAAGCTTAGAAAAGTCTATAAGCTCCAATGATTTAAAAGTAATGATTGAAGACGGGCTTAATGCAACTGAAGTCAGTGTTCTTTCTATAAATAATAATAAGGCAACTGTTCAGATAGATAGTACTGCAGACGTAGAACAATTAACAAATTTAATGAAAGGAACTGCTACTATTTCCAGTTTTAGTTCCGTAGGGCCCGTTTTGAGTGAACAGTCACTTACTCAAGTTTACTGGGCTGTTGGATTTGCATTTTTATTCATGTCCATAACAGTATTTATTATATTTAGAGAGATTGTTCCCTCCATAGCAGTTATTTTAGCAGCTTTGTCTGATATTTTAATTGCATTAGGGGGAATGTCATTATTTGGAATTCCACTCTCACTGGCATCCGTGGGTGCAATTTTAATGTTAATAGGTTACAGTGTAGATACAGATATTCTATTAACCACCAGATTACTGAAAGGAAAAGAAGGTACTTTGACAGAAAGAACTCTTGATGCTTTGAAGACTGGTTTAACCATGTCAGTAGCAGCAATAGCTTCAATGGGAGCATTATACTTGGTTACAATATTCTTAATACCTCAAGCGGTTGTTTTAAGTAATATTGCTGCAGTTCTTATAATTGGTCTGGCCGCAGATATCATAGCTACCTGGCTCATGAACCTTGGAATACTCAAATGGTATTTGGAGGCAAGAACATGAAGCAAAAAGGATTTAAAGGATTTATAAGAGACCGTAGAGTCATACTGCTAATTGTTCTAGTCATTGGTAGTTTACTGGCCATTTCTGCTTTTGGTGTTCAACAAGGGCTGGATTTAAAAGGTGGATCACTTATCCAAATTCAATTGGAAAAACCAGTTGATAAAGATACTATGAACACCGTTACCAGTGTTTTGGATAAACGTCTGAACATATTCGGTGTAAAGGATGTAAAAGTAAGATCCAGTGGTAATCAATACGTCATTGTGGAAATTGCGGGAGTTCAGCCAGACCAAGTGTCCAAAATTGTAGGTACTCCTGGTAAATTTGTGGCCAAAATAGGAAATGAAACGGCTTTAAATGGAGCAGATATTGTTAGTGTGGAGGCACCAATAATCACTGACAACCAATATGCCGTTCCATTTAAGGTGAGTATAGCTGGAGCAGATAAATTTGCTAAAATAGCTAAAGGAAAAGCCGGTCAACCAGTTAATATGTATCTGGACGATCGCCTTATAACTTCTCCAGAAGTTTCTGCGGAATTAGCTGCTGGAAATCCATCTACATCCGTTCAAATTAGTGGCGGGGCGGAATCAAAAGAAGCTGCAGAAGCTCAAGGTAAAGAACTGCAAACATTGCTCAAATCAGGTGCACTACCTGTTAAAGTTAAAATTGTTGGAGTAAGTAGTGTTTCTGCAGAATTAGGTAAACAATTTGCAGATGGAGCTTTTATTGCAGGAATATTAGCTATTTTAGCTATTTCCGCAGTCATAATAGTTAGATACCGAAATCCATTACTGGTTATACCTATTATCTTCACCACACTGGCAGAATTAGTTCTAATTCTTGGTACAGCATCAATAATTCACTGGAGTATAGATCTAGCAGCCATTGCAGGGATTATTGCGGCCATTGGAACTGGAGTAGACGATCAGATAATTATAACTGATGAAGTTCTTAAGGGAAAAAGCCTAAAAGATAGAAGAAGCCGTAGAACTAAATTCAAAATTAAAAACGCTTTCTTCATTATTTTTGCATCTGCAGGAACTCTTATTGCAGCCATGTTACCTTTAGCATATGTTGGTTTTGCAAGAGGAGCTACTGGAATTGGTGTTTTATCTGGATTTGCATTTACTACCATAATAGGAGTATTAGTGGGAATATTCGTAACCAGGCCAGTTTACGCCAAGTTCATAGAAGTTCTTATGGAAAGAGAAACAGATAAAGCAAGTTAAGAAATAATAAGGATAATTATAATTTAACTAAACTTAAATTGTTAATTTTTAATTATTTCTAATATTCATTTCTTAATTTCTCATTTTTTTATTTTATTTTTATTTATAAGCATAAAATTGATTTTAAATATGCATTTAACTTCTATTAAAGAAAATAATTAGTTTTAAAGATGTATTTCTTTGTGCTTTGGCCAATTCATTTATTTTTAATTACATTTTAAAAATTATAAAAATTAATTTTAATGAATATCCTTATCATTACATAATAAATTAAAATATAATTGCCTTAAAAAATTGTTTTAAATCATTTATTTTAACAAAGATAATTTATATAAAAAATAACACATTATTAGTCACTAAATTTAAGATTAATATTTTATCTAAAAAGTAAAGGGTTGTTTCATGAAGAAGCCAAAAGAATTGAAGGTAAAGCCTATTAAAAATGGTACTGTAATTGATCATATCACTGCTAACAAGTCTTTAAATGTCCTGAAAATTTTAGGCCTGCCCAGTGATGAAAGTAAGGTTACCCTAGCTATGAATGTCCAGTCAGCCCATATGGAAAAAAAAGACATAGTAAAAATCGAAAACAGAGAACTGGCCTCTAGTGAAGTTGACCAAATAGCACTTATTGCTCCTAAAGCAACTATAAACATTATAAGAGATTATGAAATAGTTGGAAAAGGAAAAGTTCGTCTTTTAAATGAAATTAAAAGCCTTTTAAATTGTCCAAATCCCAACTGCATAAGCAATACCATAGAGCCCGTTACTGGAAAATTTTACGTTATTACCAAAGAGCCTGTGATTTTGAGGTGTTACTATTGTGAAAGGTTAATGGAGGAAGGAGAAATTGAATCTCAATTCTAGAAAAATACTTAAATCCTCTAAAAAAGCTTTAGAAAGACTTAAATCTAAAAATTCTATTCCTAGCAATGTAAAAACTAATCATGTAAAAAAATTTTCATTAATATCAATTCTTATTATAACTGCATTTATAACATTATCTCCAGTTGCTGGCGGGATTTTTGTCACTGATTCCTCACACGGAATAATGACTGCTCCAGCAGCAGCCCATACTAATAATCAGTTGATTTTAAGCTCCCTAACACCTGAAAAGTCCGTTTTAAATTATCTAACTGGTCAAAATACCATGGTGGTTGGTAATTTGAAAATCAGTGGGACAAAAATATCAGCCCGAACATCTTCTCTGTCAAAGTACTGGTCTACCAGCAATGTAGTCATTTTAACTACGGGTAGTGATATTTCAGCAACTTATTTAGCTATAAAAAACAATGCACCATTGCTTATTAGTGGAAAAACATTACCTTCCGCAACTAAAACTGAAATTAATCGATTAAAAGCAAAGAAAATAATAATATGTGGATCCAAAACATCCATACCTGATTCTTCTCTGAGTTCTTTAAAGAACATCAAAAAAACTAGAATATGGTATGGTAGTGATGCTCTAACCTTTAAAACAATTCAAAAATCTTATTTATATAATATTAAAGTAACCGCTCCTAAATCACTCATGCCTGTAGCAATGGCCACTTGGAAGAGTGCCAGATTTGAAATTTCCGATAAATTGACCGTTGCAGGCAAGACGATATGGTCCCCCAATACTGCCACTACCAGTATAGCTCTGAATAAATACTCTAAAAAGGATTTACCAAATATTTATCTCACCTCAGACAGTATAACTGGAACTGCATCTGACAAAGAATTGATGATAAAAATTAAAAATGCTATTGCAGGATCAGCCAATGTTATAATTGATCCCAGCTCGCCAGGATCTAATGAAGCAGCAAGAGCAATTAAAAATGCACCTAATGGAATAGCAGCTTATATTGCTGCAGCATGCCCCGGTACAATTTATGATATTGTTACTGGAGTGAAAACAGGATATCTTAAAAGTGATGCATCTGATTTGAAAGGAATTATTTTCATCAATTATGGGAAAACAAATCTGGGCACTGCTAGCTACTTAGGGCGTTCTTGGGATGATAATTTCTCTAATGTATATTTTGCTGGGATTTACAGCCCGAGCCAATATATTCAGTCCTCAGGAATAAGTTTAATCGAACCACGGGTTGGAACTAGTACTGAAGATCAAAGAGTGAGTAAAATTGCTTCAAGCTTGATTTACAGTGCTTATTATGCAAATAAAGAACATTTAAGTACCGGCGACTCTGCTGCAACCAGTGCATTAATAGCAAAACACCAAATAAACCCTACCACATTATCCAGCGATGCTCAAAGAATAATTAATGGACAAAATACCACAATGGATCGGGCCAATTGGATTTATTTAAGTTCCCAATACATTGCAGGGCTTCCCATTACAAATAGTGCTGTTTCCATGTCTGATTCTAGTGCTTCATCGGCCAGCACATTTTCAGGAACATTAAATAGAACCGAATATAAAGACGCAGCTGCGAGAGTCTATGCCTACATGAAAACTAATAAAAAAGCACCAAGCAGTGTCACAGTGAAGGGAAAAACTCTTAATATAAATGATTACAGCAAAATGTTTGCTAAGGTAATTTATAAACACACTGAAAAGAAATATATGACTTTCCCTGCTTCCGTAAGCATAAAAGGATCGATTCTGGATAATACAATTAATTATCTGCAAAATTTAATGGGTTAATGGCTTGAAAATGATTCTTTATTTAAGAAGACTATTAAAAAACCGATAAGTATAATTAATCCATTTTTATTTATATTTATTTATTCTAAATTTTTATTTTTAATTTAAATCAATTAAAAATGAGAATTAAATCCGCACATCTTAAAATAAATACTAAAAATCACTATTTTAAAAAAAATAAAAAAATAAAAAAATTAAATAGAAATAATGGTTATAATTTAGTTTTATAATTAAATAACACCATTATACATCAAAAAGGCCAGCATTTGGCTGTAAGATTTACTTACACTCCCTGAAGCAATAGTTCCATGGGAAGATTTGACCTCACAAGTCACTGCGGGAATTCTAGCCAAATTAGAAACGTCTTCTACTGCACCGGGATAAGAAACTCCGGCCCTATATTCATAGATTAAAGCCGATCCTGATTTTTTACTTATGTAGTAAGCCATTTTATAACTACCATATGTTGGAGACTTAGTACAGAGAATACTATTCTTTCCAGGAACTCCACCCGGCCTTGTAGAATGGAAATCTCCTAAAGATTTAACTTTGAGTTGTTTAGCTAGAGTTATTATCTTGTTTGTGGGTGTGCCTGCTTTATTAGCCACACTATTCAAATTTTTACCTTTCCAATATCTAGTAGATTTAGAAGTAGAATAAGGGGAAACAAATGGCACAATGTAAACTGTTCCTTTTATATGCTTTCCATTAAGATAGTTTATGAGTTTCATAGCCGCAATAGTTGCTGGTAACTCGTTCCCATGAACTCCTGCCACTATCATGACTTTAGGGCCACTCCCATCACCAAACGTGACCATTGGAGTTCCTTTTTTTGCTGATGCTATTACTTGACTGGAAATTGTAGATTTAGGAATATTTTTATAACCCAATTTGTTTTTAGTAATGTCTCCACCAGTTCCAGAATAAATTGTTTGAATTTGTACTGCTGAGGCAGCAGAAACTGTAGAAAATGCTATTAATATACCTAAAAAGCAAACCAATGCTTTCATGGTTTTCTGATTCATTTTTTCACCTTGTAATTTACTTTTGGTAAAATCACTAAATATTTTATTTTCTATTATTTCATTTATTTAATAAACATATTTTAAGCCATAAATTTGTAAAAAAGGTCAAATAAGGCTAATTTGATTTTATATAAATGTTTATATAAATCTTGTGAAAATAAAAAATGATTTTAAGTCCTTTAAATTGAAATTGAAGAGTCGGATAATAATATTTAAATAAAATTAGTTCTAAAATAGAGCCATATATTGATTTATATTTTTTTGGGCATGTTTTTAATCAAAAAATGAAAATAAAAAGAAAATATAATAAAATAAGATTTATTAAAGTTTAAAGGCCTTAATTTACTTATATTCCGAAATTACATGTTTAGCTAGCCTTTTGGAAAGCGCCATTATAGTTAGTAACGGGGGAGCACCAGGTGCAGTAGGTAGGACACTAGCATCAACTACAAAAAGATTTTTTATAGAAGTTTCCAAATTTTCATTAACCACCTCACCTATAGCAGCAGTCCCCCCAGGATGCGCACCCCTAGGATGAGTGGAAATGATTGTATCTGGATTAACTCCTGCTTCAACTAAAATAGCACCCGCCAATGCAGCACCTTCAGCTAAAAAACGAACATCTCTTAGAGTATTATTTTTAACTATACAATCTGGACCTACATAACCTGAGGATTCATCTCCAATTTTAACCATAAATCCTAAAATATCTTTGTCAGTGACACCTTTTTCTTTCAGTTGTGCAGATAAAAAAGTGGAAAAATGAGGGCCTAAAATAAAATTCTCCTTAATAATGAGGGCATTCATCTGTACTTCATCTTTAAAACCTACATTTTTAAGTACGCCCCCTACTGTGATGAATGTATCCATGAAAAAGTTATTTCCTGCTTCAATTCCTGCTTTTTGGAGTAATCTTGGAGTTTCAACACCACCCAAAGATAAAATTACGATTTCTGATAAGAAGTTGATTTCTTCAGAATTTTGTAATGCTTTAACTCCAATTATTCGACCATTTTCCACAATAAGCTCTGTGACTTCAGTTTCGGATATTAATTCAGCACCTGCATTTTGAGCCTCCGAAACAAAATCCGCAGCAGACCATTTAGCATTTTTTGGACAGCCAAACGAACATCGGCCACAAGGACTGCAATCTTTACTTCTAATAAATTTAGGCATTTTTTGGATATTTAAACCCATTGATTTGGATGATTCCATGAGTAATTTGGTTCCATCTCCTATGTGAGAATCTGGCATTGGACCAATTTCAAGATCTTCTTCAATTTCGTCAAGCTCTAGAGAAATATCCAGACCCATATTTTTTAATTCATTTTCAAGAACTCTAACCCCATTTCCAACAGCTACTAATGTGGATCCTCCAACACAGGACGTTTTTAGAAGATCTATCCCTTCTTCAGAAGGATCATAATAATTAAAAGCTTTTTTAGATTGAATAGCTGGTCCTTTTTCTATAATTTTTACTGGAATTCCTGCTAAGGCCAGTTCTCGGGCCACCGTTGCTCCACCAGCACCAGACCCTACTACAATAACCATTAAAACCACCTTTCATTTTATTTGCACTCATATTATTCATTATAAATATATTTTAAATTTAATATAATAAATTAATTAAAATGTTGTTTAGATTAACTATCTAATAAATTATAATTTCAAATTTAATTCATATCTATGGAATTAGTAATTAAATAATTTTTAATTTAATTTTTATTTAAAAAATCATATAAAAAAAAAGTTATAAAAAGCTAAAAATTAATGAAAAAGAATATTTAATTCATTCCATTAAACTAATAGCTTTGGTTGGACAGGAATTAACACAAAAACCGCAACCAATGCAGTTTTGGTTGTCAATCTCCACTCCCCAATCATCTTGAATACAGATGGCCTTGACAGGACAAAGGGAAACACAGGCCCCACAATCCACGCATTTTTCTGAGTCCTTTTGAACTACCCTCATTATAGGAATTACTTCAATACCTTGTTCTTCCATATATTGAATACATTCATTTTCCTGAGGCCCACTGATTTCTACCAGCATTTTTCCACCCCGAGGATTAATATGAGCTCTTAAAATGTTAAAATCGATGTCATATATCTTAATAGCATCAGACATGATTGCTTTGTTAACAATAGTGGGTAAAAATTTTAACCATGCTTTCATATTGACTCTCCCCCATTTTCATCTTTTAAATTCTCTCCAATCAATCGGGAAATGTCTTCTGCAGTAATCATTCCCTTAACAATATTTTCCTTATCAACAATAGGTAGACCAGAAATATTATTTTTATCAATTCTACGGGCAATAATATCCACAGATTCATCTTCACGGGCAATTATAACCTTTCGGGTCATTAATTCATCCAGTTTAGATTTCCCTTTGGCCACACCATCTGCAATGTCCCAGGAAGTTACAATACCCTTCAATTTTCCATCATTATCTACTACAGGTAAGTGATTAATATTATTGTCCACTAATTTTTTGGCTACATCATTTATTTTCTCACCAGAATAGGCCATGATAACAGGTTTACTTTCAATATCTTTAACCATAACCAAGGGTTTACTTATTTCCAGAGGTTTAACTATATTTCCCTTAGAAGATAATGGCCTTACAGGATTTGTTAGTAAGAAATCCCCTTTTTCTATCCACTCTTTCAATTCTACAGCCACCATTTTGGATCGTTTATATGATGAAAGTGGCGAAGTTGGAACTTCAATTCCATCAATTTCAATTTTACCTGTTTTTAATTCTTTGTAGTTAGTTTCTCTTATTACTGGCCTGCTTCGGCGAGGAACCCCGTAATCTATAATTTTACAGATTATTTCTTCATCACTGATAGCAGTTCTGGTGGCAACTTCCTCATTTAAAATAGGTATGGGTATTCCTGCCCCTACATAAAGAGTAGGGCCATATTTAGGCATAGTAGCACCCCTAATATATTCGGGGTTCATTTTCTTCATGTCACCCTGAAGCATCAAAGTACCAGATGCACTAACTGGTACTCCATTCCGCCTTTCATTTTCGGTAGCATGTTGAGTACCTTCAGATATGATATATCCTTCAGCACCACCCAAGAATATTTTAGTACCCATCCCTATTGTATTGAAATAAGGATCATTAATAAGTGGGGAAAGCGTTCCGGCACTGGAATAGGTTACATTTCCAAATTTAGGAAGTAAAGTACCCATATAAGTATAAAGAGTTTCATCAGTAGAATTTATAGCTACTGCATAATTTTGATAGCAGTTCCTGGGGTTTACCATAGTTGCTTGATTGATTTTATCCAAAGTTATGGAAGTTTCTACCCGTTTTAAAGGATAACAATCAGTTCCATATGCATCAGCAATAAGTTCTACTTCTTTTCCACGAATTAAATCTTCTATAACATGAGCTCCACCATAATGAAGACCAATTTCTGGATTTTGACTGGGTTGGGTTGCTCCCAAATAGGCATCAACAGATGCCAGTCCAGAATACGCTTCCACACCATTAAGGAAGGTTTTAGTCATTTTTATTGGTGGATCAGAGTGTCCGAAATTTAAGAAAGCTCCAGAAGAACACATAGCACCAAATGTACCAGTCGTGACCACATCAATTTCTTCAGCCGCCTTCTGGGCCCCATTCTGGGCGACAATACTTGTCATTTCATCGGCAGTTACCACAACTGCGTCGCCGTTCTTTATTTTTTGGTTTATCTCCTGAATTGTTTTCAAATTACCACCTGGTGCTTTAATATGTAAAATTAAAAGAAATAAATGCAAACTTTAATTATTTAATAGTTTATCATAAATATATTTTACTTTAGAATTAATATATATTTAAATAAATTGATATGATAAGTTATTATAATAAAATAAAACTATCAATAGCCCATATAATGAAATTTTTTGGAAGTAAATATTTATGGGAAAAAATTGATTTCCAGAATATTAAATACCGGATAATGAAATTTTATTTAATATTAAATTTATTGATTAAAATTTATTGATTATATAGCAAAGGGGATATTAATGAAAAATACTCTTGATTTAGATTCATTTGAAAAAATAATCCGTGATTTAGAAAATAAAGTCGATTACGTTGATATACGTGCAGGTAGCGGCAACAGCACCTCCATTTTAATGAAAGATGGTAAAGTTCAAGAAATAAAATCTGGATTTGACCATGGGGGTCGGGTTAGGGTCCTTAATGGTGGAGCATGGGGATTTGCTTTTACAACAGACCTTTCAAAATTAAGTGAAATAGGAGAATATGCTCTTAAATTATCCAAATCTCTTAAAAGCGATGTTCAATTAACTAAATCTGATGTCGCAGTGGATAATGTAAAATCTTCGGCCAAAATAAAACCCGCTGATGTTTCAACTGAAGAAAAAAAGGAAATTATCAAAGAAGCCAATCAATCAGCTACAGTTGATCAAGTAGTTAGTACCACTGTTAACTATGTTGATAGTGAAAGTAACAGTATTTTTTTAAGTTCAGAAGGTTCTAGAGTGACCATGGAAGAATCTCGAGTGGGTATGTTCTTAAATGCAGTAGCTGCCGATGGAGAAGTTATTCAGTTTGGTCATGGAAGTATGGGTGGTTCTAAAGGATTTGAAGTATTAAAGAATGCTGACATTGAAAAATTCGGTAGAAAAATTGGTGAAAAAGCCATTCGATTGCTTTCAGCAGAAAAAGCACCATCTGGAAAGTTCTCAGTGGTAACTGATTGTGAATTAACCGGAGTATTTATTCATGAAGCATTGGGCCATGCTGCTGAGGCAGATTTAATATTACAAAATGATTCAATACTAAAAGACAAAATAGGAAGTCAGATAGGATCCAGTATGGTAACTATAATTGATGATGCTAGTATGGATGCATTTGGATATTATGCATATGATGCTGAAGGAACAAAAACAAAAGAAAATATTCTGGTGGAGAATGGAATTCTTAAATCTCTTTTAAGTTCTAGAGAAACCGCATCTAAGTTAAATATTGAATCTTCAGGAAATGCCAGGTCCATAATTAGTGAGCAACCTATAGTTCGAATGAGTAATACCTACCTTAAACCAGGTGAATTAAAATTTGATGAACTTATAGGAGATATAAGTGATGGAATTTATCTTAAAGGTTCTCGCGGAGGACAAGTCGACACTGGAAAAGGAATATTCCAGTTCAATGCAGCTGAATCATTTAAAATTGAAAATGGGGAAATTAAAACTCCATTAAGAGATGTTTCATTATCCGGAGATATTATGGAAACCTTAAAAAAGGTTAATGGTGTCGGATCTGACTTTAAAATGAGCATGGGATTCTGTGGAAAATCAGGCCAAACTGCTCCTGTGGGAGACGGTGGCCCGCACGTAAGGATTATTGATGCAATGGTAGGGGGTGCCATGTAAATGCTTTCTGAGGAAAAAGGGGAATTTTTGCTTAAATTGGCCAGAAAATCAATTAACAGCTATATTAAAGATAAGAAAATTATTTCACCACCTCAAAAGACTCCAGAATCATTAAAAGAAACCATGGGTGCTTTTGTAACCTTAAATAAAAAGGGCATTGATAGAGGAAAAGGTGAATTAAGAGGGTGCATAGGGTACTGTGAACCAATTAAACCCCTGGTAAATGCAGTTATTGAAGTTGCTATTTCTGCAGCAAGTTCAGATCCTCGTTTTCCCCCAGTTAAAGAGTCCGAAATGGATGAAATAGACTTAGAAATTAGTGTTTTAAGTAAACCAAAACTGTTAGAAGTCGAAAATCCAAAGGATTATCTCAAAAAAATTAAAGTGGGATTAGATGGTTTAATTGTAGAAAAAAATTTTTATAAAGGCCTTCTATTGCCTCAAGTTCCAGTGGAGTGGAATTGGGATGAAGAAGAATTTTTATGCAATACTTGTATGAAAGCAGGGCTACCATCTGACTGCTGGTATGATGCAGATACACAAATATTCAATTTTCAGGCACAGATATTCCATGAAAAAGAATAAATACAAAATTAATTAAAAAGAAACAAATTAATGACAGAATTTATTTTTAATACAAAATTATTAATATACTCAGTACATAATTTATAAATGAAATACTTTTAATGACGTGTTTTTATGAATTTTTAAATCTAAATTTTATAATAAACTTCAAAATTATAAAAATATTCTTAATTCTCATAAGCTTTTAATAAACTAATTTTAGTAGATTAATCTTAGAGGTTTTTAATCTTAGAGATTTAATTTTATAAAAAGGATTATAAAAGCTAAAATTGGATTTAAAGACTAAATAAAATATTAAATTATAAAATATAGATTCGACAGTTAAATATATATTACTATAATAAATTTACAAAGTGTGATTTCATGATAATACCAACCGTCCCCACACCAGATGAACTTCTAGATACTGGTTTTAGAAGGGCTAAAAAAGCAGCTGCCAGAGTAAGAAGTTCTAAAATACCTAGAAATTTAAAATCTAAGCGTATAGAAGAAACTAGAGTTCAAACCGCCTGCCAAGTCATAAGAGATAGAATCCAACTTATATTGGACAGAGTACCAGAGATTGAGAAAATGCCTGAGTTTTATCAGGACTACATAGATGTAGCAGTAGGTGTAGATCAGATGAAACAATCTTTAGGCGCCTTAAATTGGTCTATAGGCATAATAACTCAGTTAGAAAAAGATTATTCTTCTCGTATAAGAAGATCTACCCCAGATAAATCATCCAGTCTAAGAAGCCAGGCTTTTGGTAGAATAGCATCTGTTGTAAAAAAAATTGAAAAGGACTTGGACTTTCTTGACTTTGCCAAGGCCAAATTAAGGAATATGCCAACCGTAGATTTTGCGGCCACTACAGTCGTAATTGCTGGTTTTCCAAATGTTGGAAAATCAACTCTTCTTCGTAGATTGACCACTGCTGAGCCTAGAGTAGCTGATTATCCATTTACAACTAAAGGGATCCAGATAGGTCACTTAGAAAGAAATTGGAAAAAAATTCAGATTATTGACACTCCTGGACTTTTAGATAGACCAATTCTGGATATGAATGACATAG
This sequence comes from Methanobacteriaceae archaeon, assembly GCA_023249725.1. Taxonomy (GTDB): domain Archaea; phylum Methanobacteriota; class Methanobacteria; order Methanobacteriales; family Methanobacteriaceae; genus UBA349. The sequence continues at coordinate 13,668 of JAHFBZ010000010.1, read as the reverse complement.
AACTAAGGGCCATGGTAGCATTAGAGCATTTAGCTAATGTTATTTTATTCATATTCGATGCTTCAGAAACTTGTGGTTACCCATTAGGAAGCCAATATCACCTTTTACAGGAAATTCAAAGAGTATTCAAAACTCCAGTCATATGTCTTTTTAACAAAATTGACTTAGCTGATAATGTTAAGTACCTTGACGCGTATGTGGACAAGTTTGAAGATCCATTGCGAATTTCTGCAATTCATGGAACTGGAGTGGAAGAAATAATAACTCGATTGGAGGAATTTGGTGAATGATAAAATAAAATTAGAAAGTAGCACCACGAAGCAGGACGATAGTGCAGGGAAGAAAAAGTCCACCACTGAGAAAATGATTGATGATGTGGTTAAAAACATTAAAGAAATGCAAGTAGATTTAGAAAATAAAATCTCAGAATATGGTAAAAAAGTCCCTTCTAAGCTCAATATTGACCTTATTGAATCTAGAGAAACAATAACCGTCAAAACTGATCTTCCCGGGGTTAAAAAAGAAGATATAAATATCGAACTTGCTGAAAGTAATTTAACCATTAGTGCTAAATTTGAGGAAAAAATAGAAGTTGAAGATGTCAACTACCTAAGAAAAGAGCGGAAATATGGAGAAGCACTAAGATCAGTTAATTTGCCAGCACACGTGATTGTAGAAGAGTCCTCAGCTAACTTTGAAAACGGTGTCTTAACAATAAATCTTCCTAAAGCCAAAAAAAAGAAATTTAATGTTGAAATTGATTAAAATTAGTTTCAGCACATTAATTCATTTAGAAGTGTGTTTTATTGTAAAAACATCACATAATAGTTATAAAAATGGTTATTAATTAATATTTTTATTTAATATTTATTTAAAATAAGCTAAAATGGATTTAATTCTAGAAATTATTTATTCTAAGATTCATTCCAAAAGAAATATTAAAAAATTTTTTATCAAATTTACTTTTATTTAGAAATAAAAAAGTAATTTTTAAAAAAAAGAATTATGCTAAATTTTTATTTTATAAAATATAATAAAAAGATTATTTTAAAATATTTTACTCATATTTTGCTTAAACCTAGTAAATTAATATCTAACTTTCCCAATATGTCTGGTACTACCCGGGTCTTCTCCATTGAAATGGGCCAGATAATAAACAAACCATTCCAGAGGAACTACTAGTACAAAGGGAGATAATAAATAATTAACATCTGCATAATCCTGCATTTTGAACACAATATTATTAGCACCAATATTGTCACAGAATTCAATTGCTCTTTCAGTTAATTCATCACCAGGATATCCAGAATCTAAAAAGATTGTAGGAACACTTTTTTCCACTCTTTCAATAAGACCGTGCCGGAATTCTGCAGAATAAAGAGGACATGCGTGTTTAATAGCACCTTCCATAAGCATAGTCATGGCCAATTTGTAGGCCAATCCATAATTAGGCCCTCCACCCATACAGTAAAAAATATCTTCCTGTGCAAATTTCTGGGCCAGTTCTTTATTTTCATTTTCCGTGGATTTAATAAGTTTTTCAGTGATATCTGGAAGATCTTTCAGCTGTTTTAAAACCTCAGATGATTGTGAATTATCAAAAGCATCAAAAAGAATTTGATATAAACACATTAACTGTGTAACATAAGTTTTAGTACCTAATATTGCATTTTCCCTACCACACCGAGTTAAAATTGAGTTTGCAGCCTCTTTCATCATACTGCTTTCAGATTCATTGGTTATGGATACTGTGGGAATGCCAATTTCATTAGCCCTTCGAAGCGCAGCTAAAGTATCTGCAGTTTCTCCAGATTGAGAAGTTACTATAAGTCCTGCATTTTTATTTTCGATTTTTTTATGATAAAGAAACTCATAGCCAGTAAAAACTTCGACGGGTGTGTCATAAACCATGTTAATAGCATCTCTAGCAGAATAACAGGTTGATAAAGAGCTTCCACAGCCCACCAAATATAAACGATCCATTTCAGATATTTTGCTAGAAATCTCAGACATTTGAGATTTTTCTGCTTTTAAAGTATCTTTTAATGATTTGGGCTGTTCCAAAAGCTCGTAATACATATCATACTTCATTATGATCCCTCATATGATCTAAATAATCTTTAAAATGTAGAATTCTATAAATAAAAATATAGAATTTAATTATAAATTATAGTAAATTTGTTAATAGTATCTATTTATCAAAGTCTATTATCTTAATTATGCAATATTAATATTTAAATGGTACTGCTTTATCACTAGCTGGCAATCCATTAAGAAAAATAAGTTGAATAGTTAACTTAATATGAATCCGCAAATTGAAAATTTTGTGAAATTATTCTTATTCTTATTCTTATTATTCGATGAATTTTGAAGAATAAACAAAATATCGAATTTAATCAAAAGCCAACCACAACTTAGCAATACATACTGCGGTTCTGGCAGCTTCTATTGCATCAGGAGCCAGCAAACATATAATAGGTTCTTTACCCCATGCCACCAAATGATAAATAACATCAGGAACCTCCCCAATTTTATCTATAGATTCCTTAACGCCCCATGGAATTGTTCCACCTTCTTTATTTTTAATATTCTCTGGTTCTTGGGTTCTATCATAAGAAGAAACTTTAAGGCCCAGTTTCTGGCAGATTTCAATTATTTGAGGGTGATACTTGAGATCAATGGCACTTCTCTTTGTCGAATCGTATTTTCTAACATTTAAAACCATACGGGCCATGTGAGAAGATGCTCCAAATTCAGGTTTCCTACAAGCAAAAGCCCTTCCATTAAAAGTAGTTATCCTTCCTGGAATTCCTGCAACATCTTTATCAGTTTTAGCATCTATTTTGGCCATTACTAAGTTGGTCCTAACTTCAGGAACAATGAATGCAAATTCATCAGATGAAGTAAGTATCTCCAGTCCCCTTTTAAGGTTTTCAATTTCCATAATATAAAATATTTATTTGATTAAATATAACCGTATGGTTATATTAAGTTTGAAAAATAATTAACTAAAAAAGATAACAATAGTCAGATTTAATTTATTCAACAAAGATTATTGAATAGAAATTAATAAATTAATGGAATTAAATTAGAAATATAATTTTAAAATCATAATCATTGACTGAATATATGAATATTGACTAATATATTGTTATTTTCGTAAATTGGGGGATTTTATGGAAAAAATTAAAGAGTTTGAAGGTATTAAAGGTCATTTAGAAGCGTTTAAAGATGAAGTAAAAGATGCTGAGCGAATTGCTTTTGCAGGAGTTCCCGGAGTCTGCACTCCTTTTGCACTACTTTTTGCATATGCTATTAGAGAGAAAGAAACTATTTTTATTCCAATGACGGACGTAGATAAAGCTCTTAAAATGGAAATAACTAATTATGGATTAGAATTAGGGGAAAAACCAAATTCGAATGCTGATGTGGATGTTTTAGTGCTTTTAGGAGGTCTTTCAATTCCCCACATTGGATCTGAACCAAGCCAGATTAATGAATTGATTGAAAATGTTTTAGGTGATGGTGGAACGGTGATTGGAATATCTTACATGGATATGTTCCGTAAAGTAGACTGGGATAGTAAAGTAGATTTTGACTGTATTATTAATGCAGATTTAAAAGGATGTGTATTAAAATAAGAATTTATTCAAAAATATCCTGATTTAGCATATTTAAGATTAATAATAGCAATAAATAAATAAATAAATAAAAAGGAATCCAAATGCCAAAAAATCATTTAAATAATGAAAATCCCACTTATAAAAAATTAAATGATTTATATTCTATCCAAATGGCAAAAGGCCAGTTATATGAAACAATTATAACTACCAAAAATATTAATGGGTTTGAAAAGTATCAAGGCCACTTAAAAGAGTCCGATGATTTAAAAACAGATGATAAGAGTACTAATACTAATGGCCCAGTTAATGCCGCCCCTATTGGAGTTCTATGCAAAAATTCAAAACAGATTGTTTTATATTTGTACGAAGGAACCCATACTGTAAATAATATCCACAACCAGGATTATTTTATTGTAAATATAACTCAAAATCCTATTATTTTTACTAAATCAACTTTAGAAGACCTGAGTGATGAATATTTTGAATATTATCATGAAATTCCTTTTTTAAAAGATGCAGATGCTTTTTTTGTTTGTCATGTGATCAAAATAAAAGAAATTACAAAACAAAATGATTTAGGATCTTCTAAAATGTCAATTGTAACTGCTAATGTTGAAGAAGTAGTTAAAATGAAATCTCAAGCTATTCCACTAAATAGAGGAGTATATGCAGTAATTGAATCATTAATACATTATACAAGGTTTGAATTAGCAGATGAAGAAACAAAAACTAGTTACTGGGCTAGAATAAAAGAAATGGACCGATTAGTAAAAAAAGTAGGTAGTCCTCAAGAAAAAGCTGCCCTGAGCAGGATAATAAAAGAGATTGAAGAAAATTTTAAGGATCTCGATTAATTATAGGTCTCAATAATTTCTTCAAATAACTTTTAAAAAGATTTGATTAATTAATTATTTTCTTAATTACATCCACAAATTCAAATTTAGAAACATCAAAAAGGCCTTTATCACTTATTTTTAATTGAGGAATTACCAGAAGGGCCAAAAATGACATAGTCATAAAAGGAGATTCGAGAGAGCATCCCATTTCCATGGCCAAGTTATGAAGTTCTCGTAATTTAGAAGATACTATTTCTGCATCATCATCCACCATTAAACCAGCTATAGGTAATTTTAAAGATTTTTCACCATTTTTCGATATTGCTACCAGCCCACCTTTATTCTCTATTAAAGTATTCACTGCCTGGGACATATATTGATTATTAGTACCTATAACAATCACATTGTGTGAATCATGGGCCACACTGGAAGCAAATGCTCCCTCTTTAATACCAAATCCTTTTACAAAAGCCGTGCATAAATTTGGGAGATTTTTCAACCTATTTTTTTTATTATTTAATACTTCTTTATCATCAAATACTTCTTTATTTTTCAAAGCTGTTGATTTTCCATGTCTTTCTATAACGGAAATCTTCAGTACATCTAATGATGTATCTGAAACTAAATCTCGATTAATAATTTGTATCCTTGCTTCAGACTCAGAACTTATAATTTGCCCATCAGAAACATTAATCACCCGGACAATTGCTTCGTTTCCAGAAGCATGAATTCTAAAATCTGATGGTTCAAGTTTTTCAAGAGCAATGCTATTGTGCTGGTCATGATGGCTTGCATCAAAAAGAGCAGATTTATTTTCAGCAACTAATTCCCCACCAATAAAAACCTTTTTTACATTAAAATCTGTCAAATTATCTATCAAAATAAAATCAGCCGCCCTACCAGGACTAATAGCTCCCATATTAAGAGAATAGTGTTTAGCAGGATTAATAGTTACCATTTTAATAGCTTTCACTGGATCCATGCCTAATTTAATTGCTTTTTTAATTATATAATCCATATGTCCTTCTAAAAGATCCTGAGGGTGTTTATCATCAGAAACTAGGAAATCTCCCCCCACAGATATTAAATCTTCCAAATTTTTTGCAGAAGAACCTTCCCTAATCATTATTTTCATTCCCAGTTCTTTTTTCTCAAGGGCCTCTTCCAGCGAACTGCATTCATGATCAGTAGAAATCCCAGAAGATATATAGCTACAAAGTTCTCCAGCCGATAAAAGTGGTGCGTGGCCATCAATAGGTTTTTTATGGCGTTTAGCACTAGCAATTTTGGCCATGACTTGAGGATCGCCATTTATAACTCCTGGAAAATTCATCATCTCACCCAGAGCCACAATTTCTTCCTTTTCCATTAAAATATCAATTTCATCAGAGCCCATGACTGCTCCAGAAGTCTCAAATTCTGTTGCCGGTACACAAGAGGGTGCTGAGAAAAATAATCGAAGGGGAACCTTTTTCGAATCATTAAGCATGAAATTAATCCCCTCAAGGCCCCATACATTAGCTATCTCATGGGGATCGGCCACTACAGCAGTTGTACCGTTAGTAACCACGGATTTAGCAAAAAAAGAAGGAGTAAGCATAGAACTTTCAATGTGAATATGGGCATCTATTAGTCCGGGAATTATGATTCCATCAAAATGTCCTTCAATTTTTTTTACACAAGTTATAATACCTGATTTAATAGTAATTTCAGCAGGATACACTTCATCTGTAAAAACATTTAAAATATTTCCCATTATCATGAAAAATCCCCATTATTATGTATTAATATCATCTTTTATGCTCTTATTTGCCCATAATCTGAATTTAAGAATAATAAGTTAAGCTAATGAGTATTGGAAAATGATAAATCTTATTTAATTATTTTAGGATTTCCTGAACCCTACCCACACTCCCATCTTCAAGCCTAACCTTTATTCCATGTGGATGGTTAGCAGATTTTGTGAGCAAATCTTTAACTACACCCTTGGTTCTTTTTCCAGTTCGTTGATCTTTTTTAAGTACTATGTAAACTTCAGATCCTCGTTTAATATCTTTTCTGTTTTGTCCATTCATTTTATCGCTCTAAAAGCAGTGAATAATGATTTTACTACTTATTTATTGGTTATTAATTAACTGAAGTCATTAAATTAAGAATAGTGAGAATATGTTTATTTTATTTTTTTAAATAGTCATGAGTATAATTCATCATATAAATATTAATTCATAAATTATAAATATTTTTAAAGACATAATAAACCTATTAGGAGGTGAATATTTGTCTATTTTAGAAATAATTAATTTAATTGTATTTATTACAGTGATGGTGTGTATTTTAGGAGCTATGGGCATTTTTATAACCTACAATAAAGAAGAAATGCAGGCCCGATTCTTTTTAAAGTATGCTCAAATACGTAAGGGTGCTATTTCATTTCTTTTAGGAGTGGCTATTTTTGTAATAACTTATTCTAGTAATGAAGTGGGAATAATAAGTGCTACTGGCTATTTATTTTATTTAAATATACTAATCTTGCTGTTAGTGTTGATTTCATTTTATTATTTCTTCACCACAGTACAACAGAAAACTCTGGATTAATAATCACTAATTGTTATTTAGTTTTAGAGTAATCAAAAAAATGGGAAAAAATTAATTAATTAATTTGAATCCTTTCCCAAAAATTATCCTAATTTATCTTATTTTTTTAGCTCATCGAGCAATATTGGTAAAAATGCGCCAACATCAGTTACAATACTTACCACTTGAGCACTTCCTCTATCAGCCAGTTTAGTGACAGTAGCTGGATTTATATCCACGCATATACTCTTAACTTTAGAAGGAAGAATATTTCCCGTTGCTATGGAGTGTAACATGGTGGCAATCATAATTACCATATCCACATCCTGTGCATAAATCCTCATTGCATCTTGTGCCTCAATAACATCAGTTATAACATCAGGTAGGGGCCCATCATCACGTATAGATCCTGCGAGAACAAATGGAACATTATTCTTAACACATTCATACATAATACCCTTTTTTAGTACTCCATTATCTACTGCATCTTTTATAGAGCCCTGTTTATTGATTTCATTTATTGCATTGATATGATGGCGATGACCCCTGGTAACTGCTTCTCCACTGCGAACACAGATACCAAGAGAAGTCCCATATAATGCATTTTCAATATCATGAGTTGCCATAGCATTTCCAGCAAATATAACGTCAATATATCCTTCTTTAATCATTTGGGCAATTATTGGAGCCGAGCCAGTGTGTACAATAGCCGGGCCACCTACAATAGCAATTTTTCCTCCTCGTTGTTTAATCTCTTTAATTTCCGATGCAATTTTCTTAATTAAAGACATCAATGGCTTTTCAGAGGAAACATCACTATTCATGAATTCAAATACTCCTTGTTTGCCCCTTGGCCTTTCTGGAGGAGTGACTTTAATACCTTCACGCCCCACAACGATTAAATCATCCTTTTCAACGCGACCTATTGGTTTGCAGAAGGCTTTTTTATCCCGAGGTTCTATAACAATCATACAATCCATTTCAATTTCTTCCACTTCAATCCATTCATCTTTATAATAAACAAAAGTGGGATGATTAGTAGTAGAATAAAAATCTGAAGGTAAAACTCTGTCTTTCTCGGATGCAACCAATTTAATCTCTTTAATTTCAGCTATAGCTGCTCCAATTTCACTTAATTCATCTAATATTTCATTTAAGTGCTCTGGAGTCTCAGAAGAAACCAGAATTCTGGCATGGCTGGTATCTGTTTTCTTTTTACCAACTTCAAATTCCAGAATTTTAAAGTCTCCACCCATATCCATTATTATATCCATTGTTTTAGGAAGGATGAGACTGTCTATAATGTGACCAGAAAGTTCTACTTCGCGCATATTCATTCTATAACCTCTAAAATCTAATAAATAGTGATATTAATATGATAAATTAAAATATGATAAATTAATATTAATCCTCGTTTGAATTAAATCAAAGCATTAAGAAAAATATTTTTAACATATTGTATTATTCTAAGATTAGTATTTAATTTATTTCATTATTTTTTTTATTTAATAGATATTTATTTAATAGATAATTTAATAGAAAATAATTTAAAATTAAAAATATGAAAAAACATCCAAAAGAATTTAGATATAATCCTTCATCACTGCAAACAAAGGAAATCATGAATAATTTTAGCTCCATTAACAGAAGTAATATCCCCAATCTCCTTAGAAGCAACTTCCACCAAATCTAAACCAATTACATCTTTTTGGGCCAATATCTTAATAAATTTTTCAATTTGGAAGGAACTGAGTCCACAGGGAGTCGGATTACCCACACTGGGTGCTTGAGAAGGATCTAAAACATCTATATCTATTGAAATATAAATTGGGCCTTCAATTCTATTCATAATTGATTCTATCAATTTTTCATCATTTTTGACATCATAAGAAGTGTAATAGTCAATTTTTTGTGAATTTTCATCCACGAAATTTTTTTCTTCTAAAGATGCTGAACGAAGACCAATTTGAATGATTTTTTTAGGTTCAAGATCAAAAACCCGACGCATAACCGTAGCATGAGAAAGTTTCTCTCCCAGGTATTCATTAATAATATCCATGTGTGCATCAAAATGAACTACAGTAATATCCTCTAATCCATGATGTTCTTTTAAGGCAGATATAACTCCCCAACTTATGCTGTGCTCGCCCCCAATAATTATAGGGATAATTCCAGCACCATAAAGTTCTAATACAGTTTCTTGAAGTTTTTCACATGTTTTTTTGGCATTGCCATGAATAACTTCCAGATCGCCTAAATCAAAAAAAATAGCATCTAAACTTTCATTAAATGACAAATTATAATTTTCAAAGTTATAAGATGCCTCACGGACAGCCGATGGGCCAAAACGAGCCCCTGGGCGGTAAGTAGTAGTGCCATCAAAAGGCACACCAATTAATCCGAAAGGCCTCTGATTTTCCTTATTTTCAGAATTTGAATAATCAATATCTAAATTGGATAGATAATTTTCAAAGTCCGATTTATCCCTAGAAAAAGCAAATTTTGAAGGGTTATGAGTATAAAATAACATTATGTTCTCATTTCCCATTTTTGTGTTAATATTATTTAATTATTATTTAATTATTAAAATTTTATTTATATAGTATTAGATATCTTTTTTATTAATTAAGCAATTGATTTAATCAAATTTAATATCCTAATCAATTAATATTCGATTAATCAAACAAATCTAAAAATATTATTAAAAGGATTATTATTAAATTTAAATAATATAATTGATTGGATTAGATATTAGCTGATTAATAACAATTAATTTAATTAATAGTAGATTATAATCATCAGAATTAATTAATCTAACGATATTCATTATCTGAATATTAAGATATCCAATTAAAATTATCCTTTAGTTATCATGAGTTTTTTGTTACCCATGGCCAGGATATACTCAACTTCCACACCTTCAAGGAGTTGGTCTCGTAGATCATCTGGAATAGGAATTTCAAAGGTTTCATATGTTTCCAAATCCATTAATTGAACATCGCTACCCATAAGAGCCAGTACCTGACCAGTTCTTTTGTCAATAATTGGGATATCAATTTTAGTATCCACTGGTTTTACAATACTTCTTTTTTGAGTATCAAAAATACCAACTGCTTCCACACGAGCTTTTGCAGAACCGTGCTTACCGGGGGATGATGTTGAAATACTGGTGATTTTGGATGCTTCACCGCCTAAAATTACATATTTACCGACTTTTAAAGTTTTAACTTCTACAACTTTCTTTGACATTATTTTACCTCCTATATAATGTAAGAAAATATCAATTGTCAACATAACTGAATGATTCTATTGTACACTATTTAATAAAAGTATCAATTAGAACACCAATATTGAAATCAATTGATAAGGACACTATTTAGACTTTATAGCAATTATTAGATAAATTAGCCATGTTTGTCATAAACAGCTGAAAAATTGATTAATATCTAATCTAATTTAAGCCAAATCCAATTTATAAAAATATATCATAAATATTTGAAATGACCATAAGATGTTAACAATATATCTAACTATCTATTTATATTAACTTTATTTAAAGACCTTTTAAGATAATTGTATTTCTAATTAAATTATTTTTTAATGAAATATTAATTAAGAATATTAATTAAGAATATAGATATTTAGATTATATCAAGGTTATTATTATCTTATTAGGTTATTTAGTGGATAAATTGATTATAAACTTATTTACTAATAAAAAACATTCTATTAACCAATAATCTTATTAAATCAAAAATAATCAGTAAAATAGCACCCCAATACTAAAAGTGCATAATGATTATATAATTAAATTTATAAAAAATTCATATATAAGTGATCATTAATGAAAGTCGCAATAACATCTGGAAAAGCAGAAGGCCCTACTAAACTAAATGCATTTGACAATGCGCTCTTATATGCAGGAATTGGAGATGTGAACCTAATTAAAGTTTCTAGTATAATACCTGCAAATACTGAGATTATAGAACTTAAAAAATTGACTCCGGGGGATATGGTTAACTGTGTGCTTTCCTATACCAGTTCGTCTAATCCAGGTGATCTTATTTCAGCAGCTATTGCTGTGGCCACATCCTCTGATTTTGGTTGTGTGGTGGAACACAGTGGAATCAACTGTGATCCGGAAGCAATTAGAAAAGAAGCTATTTCCATGGTAAAATACATGATGCAAGTTAGGAATATGGAAATAAAAGAATTGCATGTTGAGGAAATTAATCATAAAGTAGTTGATTTAGGTGCAGTGGTAGCATCTTTAGTTTATTTAGGTGATTAAAGTCCATTGAAGCATATATCATTGAATTAAATTAAAAAATAATTTAATTCTCTTATTTAACAAATAACAGGAAATCATAATTATAGATTTTATTCATTATTTATATTATATTTATATTATTTTTTTAATTCCATTTTTTTGACTTTTCAAAACTCTTTTAAAAAAAGAATTTAATTAAAATCACCTTTCCCTTAATTTTATTAAATTGTAACTCAATATGAATAACTAATGAATTAAAATTAGTCAAATGAAACTGCTGTAAGAAAATAATAGCAGATTTTTTGTAATTACAGTACCAGATATTAATAAAAATGGGATGGTTAAATGGAAGAATCTAATTTGCAATTTTGGAGAAGTATAGCTGTTAAAATGACCAAACAAGTTGAAAAAGCTGTCTCCCCATTAGTTGGCAAAAAGGAAGCAGGAGAAATAATAAAAATGGGTGCAGACGGTACGCCGTCTAAATTAATTGATTTAATTGCTGAAGATGAAGTAATTGAAGTACTTATAAGATCAAAAAGGCCAGTAATTTTAATAAGTGAGGAAATTGGGACTATAAAAATTAATTCCAGCCCAAATGATTATTTAGATACAGAATCACTTAGAAATGCGCATGATGAAAATGTCGAGCCAGACGGTGACTTTTTCAAAACAAGCCCAGACCCTCAAATCATTTTTGTAGTGGATCCTTTAGATGGAACCAGTAACTCGGTTAAAAATATTCCTGCATTTGGAATATCCGTAGCTGTGGCCGAGTACATACCTGGCGCAAATTTACCATCCCTAAGAGATGTGAAAATGGGGTTTGTTAAAAATTTCGCCACCGGTGACTTTTACGAGGCCATTAAAGGAAGAGAATCTATGGTTAATGGAGAAAGAGTTTTTCCATCCACCCAAGATAGTTTAAATAAATCATCCATGGGTGCTTTTATTTATGGCACAAAATTCAGCCAGGTTAATAACATCTGTAAAATCATCCGAAGAATGAGAATATTAGGTTCTGTGGCCTTAGAGTTATCATATGTTGGTAATGGGGCCTATGACGCATTTATGGATCTTAGAGGAAATCTGAGAGTAGTAGATATTGCGGCAGCTAAATTAATAGTAGAAGAAGCAGGAGGAATTGTAACTGACCAGGAAGGAAAATCAGTAGATGGTCTTTTAAGTGTAAATGCAAGAACATCCATTATTGCTGCAGGAAATAGTAATCTTCATCAAGAAATCATGAAAATTATGGAGGTCATCTAGATGCATATTGGAATTGTGGCCAGATTAGACATCCCAAAATCAGTCGAATTAGTTAAAGAAATAACTAAATTTCTTTTGAACAAAGATATCAAAGTTTCCATAGATTCTTCTCTCATAAAAGAAATCAGTGAATTTAAAGAAATGGGTGTGGAAATTCAAGATATGCAAGCAGATATGATAATAGCCATTGGGGGCGATGGAACCATATTAAGGACCCAAAATTTAGTTAATGGTAAAAAAATACCCATACTCGGAATAAACTTAGGTACTGTTGGATTTTTAACAGAAATAGATCCTGAAAACACATTCACTGCCTTGGAAGAAGTATTATCTGGAAATTATTTTATTGAAGAGAGAACGCTTCTAAGAGTTTATCACGGAAGTGAATTACCTTCAGCCCTTAATGAAGTAGTTATGATGACCAAAAAACCTGCTAAGATGTTACATATAGAAATATCAGTTGATGAAGAAGTTGTAGAAGAATTAAGAGCGGATGGCCTCATAGTAGCTACTCCAAGCGGATCTACAGCTTATTCTATGTCAGCAGGAGGACCAATAGTAGATCCTCGAGTTGAAGCGTTCCTAATTGTCCCCATATGCCCATTTAAGCTTGGTGCACGACCAATTGTAGTTTCCAATGAAAGTGAGATAAAAGTAAAGTTGTTAAGAAAAGGAAAAAGAGCAATTGCTGTTATAGATGGCCAATTTGAAGAAGAATTCAATTATCCGGAAGAACTTTTATTTAAAAAATCAGACACCAAAGCTTATTTTGTGAGGCTTAATAAAGACTTCTACAAAAAAGTCAGGGAAAAGCTTACTGAAGGCGGAATTAATTCATGAAAATTCTAAACTTTAAGTAAACTTCTTAAAGTTTATATTACTCCCCCATATAAAATCAAATTAGCTTTAAATCTAAATAACAGACTTATTGCTGAAATATGACCATATTATTAATAATCAAATTATATCAACATTTTAATCCAAATAATTTTTAAATAAATCATTTTTCAAATATTTTATTTACCGGGTGAATTTAATGAATGTTCTTATAATAGACCTTACTCATGGCGGATTGATTATCGCCTTAGAAATAGCA
>JAHFBZ010000079.1 GCA_023249725.1 Methanobacteriaceae archaeon | reverse complement strand
CTAGTGTGCTGGGTAATGTTACGCCAACGGTTATTAATTCCTCTGCATTTGATGGATTAAAACCAATCGATAATGGTAATGGTGGGTCTGGTAGTGGCAACGGTGGATCAGGCAACGGAGGAAACGGTGGTAATGGTGGAGGATCTGGAGGCGCAGGTGGATCTGGTAATGGAGGTAATGGTGGTGGCAACGGTGGTGGTGATGACCAAAAACCTAAACCGGGCATTAACAATGGTAATGATCAGCTTTATCGTGATCAGATGTATGTAAGAGATTATGTAGGATATGTAGGTTCTAATAATCACGATGGTTCTGATGATCAAGGAGGATCAGATTCACAAATTCCTAGTATGCCGGATTGGACTTTACAACCGCCAGGATCAGAAGATGATAAAGTTGAAAATGGTGAGATACCTAGCTGGGTTTATATGGCTTTAGCAGCAGGAATTATAATCGCTGCTGTTGCAATTAAAAAGCCAGAATGGGGAACAGCAATATTAAACGGTTTGAGAACTTTATGGAATACAATGAGATATTTCGGCGGTTCAACAAAATTATTTGTTGATACAGTTTTAAAACCAAATGTTAAGAATATATTTAAATTAACAGGTGCTGAAGATTCTTTTAATTCATTTTCAGCGATATTGGATGGTTTAAATCCTAATGTTGGTTCAACAGTTGTTAAATGGGTTTTGAAAAATGGATTAAATAAGATAGTGTCTAAGATTGCCCCTGATTTTGCTCCATCAATAGAATCCTCAATGGGAATGGTAATAGATGTGGTTTTCAGTGGGATAAATTTAGCAGAACTTGCTAATGATCCACTTGGAAAAATTGAAAATATAATAAATATTTTTAATCCATATCATGGTGATAAGCAAGATGATATATCGGGTCTTACAGATCCAAGACCTTTTGGTTAATATAATAATAAATGTTTAATTATAATTAATTATAATTAATTTATGAGGTAATCGTTTATGGCTTGGTCGGATCCGCCGGAAGTTCGGTTTGCTGAAAAGTTGGAAAAAAATTTAACTGAATTAGAAAATTTGGATATAGTTGGTTTAGATGAGGTTATTTTTGAAATCAGAAATTTGGAAAAAGAAGGTTTCTATAAAAGACTTATTAATGCTATTAAATTAAAGAAAAAGATTTATGCCTCTGGTGCGAAATATTCTCGCGAAGAAGGTAGGCAAATAAAATTATTAATACTAGCTCATGATATTTTAAGCAATTCTACACTTTATATACCTTCTAAAATGGATCTCATACACTTTGATCATTTTTATACCACTTATGTTTTTTTGGAGCGGATTTATTATATGTGCTCTGGCGAGAAACTTGAACGTGAAGACCTATTGAACATAAATTTCAGTGGACTAACTGAAAAAATCATGTTCGATTTAGATAACTTCGATAAAATCAACAAAATACCAGAAATCAACGAAGAATTCTTCTTAAAACTCAAAGAACTAAAATGGCAAGATAACGAAAGTAAAAAATTATATGATCACTTGAAATGGGATATGGGGTATTTAGGCCATGTCATATGCACCTCAAAATTTATAGGTGGGCCTCCTGGAGGGTTTGCGGGCACTGAAATGTTTTTTACTTTATTTTTAGCTGGCTGCAGTGCTATTAATCGCGGTAGGGATGAAATTAATCAGTTTGATATCGTTAGGGCTTATAAAACTTATTTTAAACTCTTAAAAACTGATATAACTATTTATAAGGCAGATTCTAATCTTGCTCATGATTCTGGTTTCATATTATCTGAGACAAAAGGTGCTGGTTATCTGGTTTGTGATAAATGTAACAGTTATTATAAATTAGAATCTGGTGAATCTGCTGATGATTTTGAGGATATTTGTGATTGTGGTGGTTATTTAGTTTATAAAGAGAGTATTTAGTCGTTTTTCTCATGATGGTGTTCTTAAATCGGATGTAATATCGAGTACATCTCCTTTTGGTTTGTGTTTTGATAGTTATGGTAAGTTATGGATTATGGATTTGGATGGGGAGTATATTCACAGGTTTGATACTAGTATAAATGGTGTTGATCTTTCTAAAAGATTGGTATCTACTAATCATAATGCTTTAGGTTATTGTAGTGTTAAGTCACCGGATAAGTATGAATCGGGGGCCTGGTGTGTGGTTCATGATTATGGTATCATTACTGGTTGGGATAATATTTCCTGGAACAGTTTTGAACCAGTGGGAACTAAGGTTTCGGTTCATGTGAGAAGTTCTAATGATCAAATTAATTGGTCTGATTGGGAAGATGCCGTTAATGGCCTATCACTAAAAATGACACCTCCTGGCCAGTATTTGCAAGTAGAAGTTAATTTAGAACGTTTTAATAATACCGAGTCACCAGTGGTTTATGATATCCGTATTAATGCTTTGAATGTGACTTCTGAGGCCACAGATTTAGGGGTGAGTATAACTGGTAATGCTAGTAGTGTGGGTATTGGTGATACGGTTCATCTGATTATTAGTCTTAGTAATCTAGGCCCTAAATCGTGTGATGCTAAGTTGAATTATAAGATTCCAGTGGGTTTGAAGTTATTATCTTCTCAAGGGCCCGGTGTTTATGATGTGGCCAGTGGTGTGTGGGATGCTGGTTTGTTATTGGTGAATGATAGTGTTAGTTTGGATTTAGTGTTACAGGTTCTGGGTGCTGGTTGTTTTAATCATGTGGTGGATGTTTATGATAATTTGAATATTTCTAATAATCATATGGTCTGGTCTATGTTTTGTGCTAGTGTGCTGGGTAATGTTACGCCAACGGTTATTAATTCCTCTGCATTTGATGGATTAAAACCAATCGATAATGGTAATGGTGGGTCTGGTAGTGGCAACGGTGGATCAGGCAACGGAGGAAACGGTGGTAATGGTGGAGGATCTGGAGGCGCAGGTGGATCTGGTAATGGAGGTAATGGTGGTGGCAACGGTGGTGGTGATGACCAAAAACCTAAACCGGGCATTAACAATGGTAATGATCAGCTTTATCGTGATCAGATGTATGTAAGAGATTATGTAGGATATGTAGGTTCTAATAATCACGATGGTTCTGATGATCAAGGAGGATCAGATTCACAAATTCCTAGTATGCCGGACTGGAATTTACAACCACCAGGATCAGAAGATGATAAAGTTGAAAATGGTGAGATACCTAGTTGGTATTTTGCTGTTGGGGCGGTAGGTGGTGTTTTAGCATATTTATTATATAAATACGGTGGAAAAATGATGCAATCGGCAGGCACAGGGTCTGGAACGGCTGCAACTGAATACATTTTAACTACTATCGGAAGTATGTATAATGCACTATATTCTACGGTTATAAGGGCAGCATATTTTGGTGTTAGGGCTATAGATTTAACAAAAGCTTTGTTTCCAAGATTTTTTATTCAAAATGGAGATTATATGACTGCAATTATAAAAGAAGTTTATACAACTCCTATTACAGGAGTTTCAGCAACTACTTTAATTGGTTTAGGATTAAGAATACTTGCTGAGAAATTCCCTGCATTGGGACCAGTATTAAGTCCTATTATTTATGCCTTAGAACAATATACTTTTTATGAAGTGGTCAAAAAAGCTGAAGAATATAAAAACTCTCAATAAGGTGTATGTATGGTAAAGCATAAATTTCGGTTTAGTAGGAAAGATTTTGGGAACTATGGCCTAGAACGCCTGAAAAATGAATATTCTGATATAGATATTGATAGTTTTATTAATCCTCTACTTGAGCTAGTTGATTCTGGCATCTACTCCGAACTTTATGTTATTTATCGAAATTGGAATGAACCTGTGCCTCTAGATAGTTCAGAAACCGCTGAAATTGCTCTTGAAAGCCAACTTCTTGTTTTATCCTATGAAAATCTTACAAGTCCTCATAATCCTTTTTCTTCACATCCAATAGATCATAATGTATTTTATTCTTTCTATCCCTTTTTAGAATGGGTTTATTCTATGTATCTAAAAAGACAATTAACTGCTGAAGATGTCAAATCATTATTTAAAAGTGATCTTGGTGAAAGAATTACATTTCAATTAATGGAATTCGATCAAAATCGAGAAATTCCCTCACCTACATCCGAATTTTTTCAAAAACTCAGCAAATTAAAATGGAAAGATAAAAAAACCCATAAATTAAATGAAAAACTTGAAGAAATGATTAGATTCTTCGGATTTGAAAAATTTGGATTTAAGGAAGGATCATTTCTTGCTCATCAACACGAAGTAAATCTATTTTTAATAGGTTCTAATACAATAAAAAACAACCGAGAAATTATAACTGCGGAAGACGTTTTGATAGCATACAAAACTATATTTAAGATCATAAAAACAGATTTGAGAGCATTCATCAATAATAAAAATAATAATATTGAACCGGGCTATTTAGTTTGTAATAAATGTAATTCTTATTATGAACTTCAAAATAGCGAATCACCTGATGATTTTGATGATACTTGTGAGTGTGGTGGTCATTTAGTTTATAAAGATAGTATTTAAGTATCATTAGCTTTTTTTAGAAATTATACGGGGCCTGAATTCTCCAGTGCTTTATGATATTAGTGTTAATGCTTTGAATGTGACTTCTGAGGCCACAGATTTAGGGGTGAGTATAACTGGTAATGCTAATAGTGTAGATATTGGTGATACAGTTCATCTAATTATTAGTCTCAGTAATCTAGGCCCTAAACAATGTGATGCTAAGTTGAATTATAAAATCCCAGTGGGTTTGAAGTTATTGTCTTCTCAAGGGCCGGGGGCCTATGATGAGGTTACTGGTGTGTGGAATGCTGGTTTGTTATTGGTGAATGATAGTGTTAGTTTGGATTTGGTTTTGCAGGCCACAAATATTGGTTATTTTGTGAATATGGTGAGTGTTTATGGTGATTTAACCAGTACACATGCACATGCTGCGAAGCCGATTGTTAAGGTTTTCAATGGTAAATGGAGATCCACTGCGGCCATGAGTGATTCTAATAATAGGAATAATAAGGCCAGTTTTAGTTTTGATGTTAGATCTCCGACTTATCAGACACCTAGCCATGAATATAAATGGCCTTATTTACCAGATCCGACTCCTAATCCTAATCCTACTCCTCAGCCTCAACCTCAGCCAGATAAGGAGCCTCAGCCTACTCCTAAGCCTAAAGATCCGCCTAAACCAACTCCTTCAAATGATCAATTACCTCGAGATATTGCCAGTGTACGTGATATTACTGGTGGAGTAAAAGATGCTAAAATAGCAGACTGGACACTAAATCCATTTAATGATGATACTGATATGAATGCATCCCATGTTGATGTACCGGATTGGGCATGGGCTCTTATTTTAGGAGCAACGGTGGCTGGTGTTTTAGCAACAGCCACTACTGCGCCTGAGTATATAAGAACTGTGATATTGGGACAAATATCTGCATTGACTACATCAATAATATCAGCTAGTTGGTTTACATCAGTAAAAAACTTATTGCCTGGTTCATTGAGAAGCTTTGTAAAGAATATGGTTCTTAATCCGGCTAGTACTCCGGGTTATAGTTTTAATATTTTGTCTTATGTTTTGACAATGGCAGCTCCTGATTTATTAGGGATTATTGGAACTGGTTTCACGATGCTTTCAATATTAGCACCTATAATCGGAGAAACTAACTTTGCAGTAGCTTTAAGTATAGCTGCTACCACAATTACTGTATATGGGATATATAACTTGCTTAAAGAATTTATTTCTAAATAATTTCTAAGGAGGTTAAACAGTGGGAAATCTGATTGAAGATATTAATGATGAAACTAAGGCCAGGACTCAGGTCATATTTGTTAAGAATTTTGGGGAGAAGATTGAGGAATTAAGATCTTTATCACTGGTTGATAATGATTTAGATGATTTGATTGAGGGTTTTACATTTTTAAAGGATTCTGATTATTATGCTGCTTTGTTGAAGGCTTATGATTTGAAGGAGGGGATTTATGAGTCAGGCGTTACTCGCAATAAATTCTTTAATTCTCCTTTAATTAACCTAGCTGGCAATTATTTGTATAAACCCAGTTTCACCATTAATCTTCATCCTTTAAAAGATGGTAATCTCCCAAAATTTTGGAGCATGCATCAATTCTTTGAGTATCTATATCATATAAATACAAATAATCCGTTAAATATGGAAGATATGGAGAATATTTATTATAGTGATCTGGTTTCTCGTGTTATTTCATTATTAGATGATTTTAATAATGATAAGGTTAAAATTGGTCCATTAGATGAATTTTTTAAAAATTTAAAAGAAGTTAAGTGGAAAAAAGAAAGCAAAGCAATATATAAAAAAATGCGAGGTATATTGTGGATTACTCACGAGTTGAATAATTATCCTTGGACTATGTTAGTTGGTGATGAATCCGATTTCATTCGTTTTCTTTGTTTTTGTTCGGCTGCGGTTGATGGGCGTGTTTTTGTTTCGGTTGAGGATGTTGTTAGGGCGTATAGGACTTATTTTAAGTTGATTAAGTTTGATATAACTGTTTTTAAGGCGGATTCTGAGATAGTGGAATCATTGAAAGTAAATAATCGCGATATGTTGGCTGAGAGGTTTCCGAAGTTAAGGGAGTACTTGGATGATCCGGTTAAAATGGTTAGTTATTGGTTGAAAGGATTAGGTATTATTTTCATAGTTTTTGGTGTTTTATTGATGGCTTTTTTTAAGTATCCTTTCTTTTTAATTGGTTTGTTGATTGTTTTCACTGGTGCATTGTCTTTTTTGTTCGTTAATCGTTGGTTATGTGTTTTGTATGGTTTTTTCATGGCGGGTGCGAGTGTTTTTGCATTAATGAATGGATTAAATATTCAAAGCCTACTTTCTATACTGGTGTCACTTATGTTGTTCAATAAAGCTTGGAAATTCCCAAAAAATGAATAATTAATTGGTGGATATTTATATGCCGTCTCATAGTGAAATGGGTTTTTATGGTTTGAAAAAGTTGAGAAATAAATGTTCTTCGGATTTATTAGATGAATTCATGGATGATTTACATTTTTTGATTGATTCAAATTGTTATATTAATTTATTGAATGTTTATAGTAATTGGGAGGAGCCTGTGCCTTTGGATAGTGAGTTTACCCATGATATAGCGCTTGAGAGTCAGCTGTTAGTTGTGGGGGTTGCTAATTTGAAAAATGTTTTCTTTAAATTTTTGTCTGATTTAATTGATTATGATACTTTTATTTTCTTTTTGCCTTTTTTGGAGTGGGTTTATTCCATGAATTTAGGCAGACAGTTAGTTCCTAATGATGTGCGTTGCTTGTTTGCCAGTGGTCTTGCTGAAAGGATTTTGTTTGCTTTAGAAGATTTTGATACTACTAATGATACTTTTAAAGTCACACCAGAATTCTTTAAAAAACTTACTAAATTAAAATGGGAAAACCGAAAAACTAAAAAAATTTACAATGAGTTAGAAAAAATTTTCTCACTTTTTACATTTGAACATTGGGGGACTAATGAGAACTTATATAAAGTAAAGCAGCAGTGGATTGTTTTATTTTTAGCAGGATGCAGTGCAATAAAAGAGAATAGGCAAAAAATAATCATTGAAGATGTTTTTAGAGCTTATAAAACCTTATTTAAAATTATTGGAACTGATATTTCTAAATTAATTTAACATTGGTCTTCTAAAGGATTAAGGGGCTGAACTCTCCAGTACTTTATGATATCCGTATTAATGCTTTGAATGTGACTTCTGAGTCCACTGATTTGGCCGTGAATATTACGGGTAATGCTAGTAGTGTGGGTATTGGTGATACGGTTCATCTAGTTATTAGTCTTAGTAATTTAGGCCCTAAAGTGTGTGATGCTAAGTTGAATTATAAGATTCCGGTGGGTTTGAAGTTATTGTCTTCTCAAGGCCCTGGGGTTTATGATGAGGTTACTGGTGTGTGGAATGCTGGTTTGTTGTTAGTTAATGATACGGTTAGTTTGGATTTGGTGTTGCAGGCCACTAATATTGGTTATTTTGTGAATTTAGTGAGTGTTTATGGTGATTTAACCAGTACACATGCTGTGCCTGCTAAACCGATTGTTAAGGTTTTTAATGGAAAGTGGAAGTCCACTGCGGCCATGAGTGATTCTAATAGTGGGAATAATAAGGCCAGTTTTAGTTTTGATGTTAGATCTCCGACTTATCAGACACCTAGCCATGAATATAAATGGCCTTATTTACCAGATCCGACTCCTACTCCTCAGCCGACTCCTACACCTAAGCCAGATCAGGAGCCTCAACCTACTCCTCAACCAGATATTGAGCCGCCATGGGATCCACAACCAAAAGTATCTAATGATCAGTTGCCTAGGGATATTCGCAGCATAAGGGATGTTGTAAGTGGAGTAAAGGATGCTAAAATAGCGAATTGGAACATGACTATAAAACAACCAGAACCAACTAAAGTGGAGTTAAATGAATGGGAATCTCTTTTAGTAGGTTTTGGTGCTGAATTGATTTTGTTTGGTGCAGTATCACTTGTTCCAAATGAATATCTTCAGCAAGTGCAAAGTGGGGCGTTACGTGCTTTTTCAGCCCTTGGCAAAATAGCAGAATATTTTGGTGCTGAAAAAAAGTTAGAAAGTGTAAAAATACTTTTGAATGCTAAGCATAATAGCATTAATGAGCCTGGTTTTTTAAAGTGGAATAATAGGCTTTCTGCGGTTTTGGATGGTCTTGGTCCGAATGTTGGTATGAAGATTTTGGAAAAGATAGCTTGTAAGCTTTTCCCAGGTGCATCAACTGAGATAAAGGTTTTCTTAAATGCATTTTCTATTAGTCAATTTATTTTGCATCCTTTTGAGACGCTGAATGCCATTATTGATGCGGGAACTGCATTGCTTGCAAAGATTATACCTGATCCTAAAGATCTAATGGAAGTTTTAATAGCTGACCCAATTAAATGGATATTATGAACTATTATAACTCCAATATTCATATATAATAACTATAATTTTATTGACACAAAATAAGATAAAGCTTAGTTGGTGGTCGTTATGGGTTTTTTGGATAGATTAGATAAAGCAGCTGATGAAAAGAAGCGGATTAGGGCTCATAAATATATGGATGAGCTTTTATTGTTCTTTGAAGGCTCTGATGTGGCTGGTTTGGATGAGATTGTAAAAGGTGTTCAGGAGGTTGCAGATTCGGGCCTTTATAAGAAGTTATTATTTGCTTATAAGAGTGAATCAGAGAGGAAAGTGGATAGGGTTTTTGAGTTGGATGAGTTGAATCAGGTTAGGGTTTTAAGACTTGCAAGGGAGAATTTGCATTTTGGAGGATTTTTAACTAATATTTTTTTTTCAAGTCCATTGCTAACCTCTAAGCAATTTATAATGATTCATATTATGATTAAGTATGTTTATGTTATTTTTTCAGGTAGAACTTCTACTTGGGAGGACAATTTGGATATTCTTTTTAGTGGTCTTGATGAGAAGATTATTTTTGCTTTGGACGATTTTGATAAAGTAGAACTGAATGATTTACCAGAACCAACAACTGAATATTTTCAAAAATTAAAAAAACTCAAATGGCAAAATAAAGACTCTAAAATCTTATATAATAATCTAACTGAGTTTACTATTGAAATAAAGAAATATATATTGGATTATCCTGATTTGGATCAAGTTTTAGGATGGATAACAACATATGCTGTGATGGAAAATTTTTTTATTATAAACCTCGCAGGCTGTAGTGCAGTTAATGATGGTAGATTAGAAGTTATGGGTGAAGATGTGGTCAAAGCTTATAAAACCTTTTTAAAGCTGCTTAAAACAGATGTGAGAAAATACAAGGCCATTCCTGAACGAGTACAAGGTATTGATGGATACAAAGAACCATTAAAAAAACAAGGTTTCCTGGTTTGTGATAAATGTAATAGTCGCTATAAATTAGAATCTGGTGAATCAGCTGATGATTTTGAGGATACTTGTGAATGTGGTGGTCATTTAGTTTATAAAGATAGTATTTAAGTTTAATTGCTTTTTAGAAATAATTAAAGACTTAAATTCTCGTAATTTATGATATTAGTGTTAATCCTTTGAATGTGACTGATGAGGCCACTAATATTGGTTATTTTGTGAATATGGTGAGTGTTTATGGTGATTTAACCAGTACACATGCTGTGGCAGCGAAGCCGATTGTTAAGGTTTTTAATGGTAAGTGGAGGTCCACTGCGGCCATGAGTGATTCTAATGGTTGTAATAATAAGGCTAGTTTTAGTTTTGATGTTAGATCTCCGACTTATCAGACACCTAGCCATGAATATAAATGGCCTGATGATGTGCCGAAACCAGATAAGCAGCCAGATAAGCAGCCAGATAAGCAGCCAGATAAGCAGCCAGATAAGCAGCCAGATAAGCAGCCAGATAAGCAACCAGATAAGCAACCAGATCTTAAGCCTCCATGGGATCCACAACCAAAAGTATCTAATGATCAGTTGCCTAGGGATATTCGCAGCATAAGAGATGTTGTAAGTGGAGTAAAAGATGCTAAAATAGCAAACTGGAACATGACTATAAAACAACCAGAACCAACTAAAGTGGAGTTAAATGAATGGGAATCAATAATGCTTAAAACGGGTGTTGAAATATTTATGCTCGGTGCTGTATCTTTGATCCCAAATGAATGGTTAAGGGAAGTTCAAAATGGATTTGTAAGAGCATTTGAATCTCTTGGCGGAGTACTAGATTGGTTAGGATTTGGAAAGAATGTAAAGCAAGTAACTGCTCTATTAAATAAGGCCCATAACAAAGTTGATGTTCCTTGGATGGATAAGTGGCTTAATAGGTTCTCAGCGGTAATTGATGGCTTGGGTCCTAATATGGGTATGAAAATTTTTGAGCAAGTTTTGGTTAAATTATTCCCTGGCGCTTCTACTGAAATTAAGATATTTTTAAATGCTTTTTCAGTTGTTCAGTTTGCTAAAGATCCTTTTGGAACATTAAACTCTATTATTGATACTGGACAATCCATACTAGCTAAAAGTATACCTGATCCTGAAGATATTAAAAAAGTAATAATCGCGGATTTTATACAGTAATCAATATTAAGTAATAAGTGACTTTTAGAAGGAGGTATTTGTTATGGGCATATCTGATGAGATTCAAAAGCGTGGTAGTGAAAAAGTTAGGAAACAATCACTAAGAGATATGGAACTTCTTCAAAAATACCTTGAAAATTATGAAGCTGAAGGTATGGATGAAATTTTGTTTAAAATCAATGAGTTAAA
>JAHFBZ010000078.1:10389-11332 GCA_023249725.1 Methanobacteriaceae archaeon | reverse complement strand
GTTCAATTAGTACTGAACCTTCTTTAATTAATCCTTGCTCTTCACCATATTCAATTAATGCAACACCAATTCTATCTTTTACACTACTTATGGGGTTAAATGACTCTAATTTAACTACAACATCAGCTTTAAGGCCTTCAGTTAGTCTGTTTAATCTTACTAACGGTGTGTTTCCAATTGTTTCTGTGATATCGTTTGCTATTCCTCTTTTAAGTTCTGGTATATTTACCATATTCTCACCTGTTATTGTTTTTATTTATTCATTAAATTATATATAACCATAGTTATATAACAATTGTTATAATTCTTTTGTATTAAAACTTATAAAGTTTTCTATTATTAAATTCTAATAATAATTTTGGAATTAATCCCCCATGTGGATTTTTATGAAGTCATATTCATATGACTGGAATTTGTACTATAAGAAGTGTGATTCATATTACAATCAGTCATTCCACAAACTTCACACTCCTGCTTGGTCAATACTTTAGAAGTGTGATTCATATTACAATCAGTCATTCCACAAACTTTACAATCTTCATCATCATTAGGCTGTGCTAGTAAGAATCCTGTAGAAGCAATAATAATTATCAGAGTTAATACTATTACAGCAACATATTTTTTATTTAACATATTTTTCCTCTAATTTTTTTCTAATAACATGATTAGTAATGGGAAAGATCTTCAGTTTAATTATGAGCTTTCTGCCATCTTAAAGCATAATTCTGTACTCGATCAAAGATCATAGTTACAAAAATTACCACTATTGATACCACAATCATTCCAGCCATAACTGAAGCATAGTTAGCAAACTGACCCTGAGATTGTAAATACCATCCTAATCCCGCACTTGAACCAATGATTTCTGCAACCATTAATGTAATAAATGAAATTATAAGTCCTATTAAAGCACCCTGGAAAATTGAAGGTAGAGCACCAGGAA
>JAHFBZ010000078.1:0-10379 GCA_023249725.1 Methanobacteriaceae archaeon | reverse complement strand
TAACCTGTGATCAATATTATACACTCCTCCAACTACTCCCACCAGAATAGGCCAGAATGCTCCAATAAAAATCACAAATACCGATGAAGCAAAAAAGCTGGGAAGCAATGCTATTGCATAGGGAATATAAACTGTGGGAGGTATAGGTCCCAATGCTTTTGCAGTTGGGTAAGCAACATTATGCAATCTTTTTTTCCATCCCATGAAAAGACCTATAGGAATAGCACTTGCAACAGCTATGATATATCCTAAAGACAGTATAGAAAGAGAACTAAATATTCCAGTTAATATAGTCAAATAGTCCACTGCATATACGGCAAAAACATTCTCAGGAGGTTGTAATAAGTTAGTGTCTACTAAAGCAAGTCGAGTGATAATTTCCCAGAGAATTATAATTAAACCGATTAACAGAAACAGATCATTAATTTTTTGAGAATCTTTTCGGTTTAGATAAATCTCAATTGCAAACAAAAAAGCAATCAACACAAGAAAACCTGCGAAAATCTCTTTTCCATATATCTCAGAACCAGCCGGAGATATTAATGTTATTATGATTAACAAAAGAAAAATCCCAAAAACGAGCGAAGTTTGTAAATTCAACTTTAATTTAGGATTATTCATTACATTTTTAACCCTCATACTAAATCCCTCATGTGTTTTTCCTGTTCTGCTAATGCATCTAGCATTTCTTCATTCAAAAGAGATAATAAATTTGATCTCAAACGAATATACTCGGCACATTTTACTATATCATTACGGCAGCGAGGTCTTTCAAATTTAATGTCAATAATTTCTTTAATCTGACCTGGTGAGGGTGTCATTACTACAATACGATCTGAAAGCAGTATGGCTTCATCCACATCATGAGTCACATATAAAGTAGTTTCTCGTTTGTCTCCCCTACTCCATAAATAAATCAATAAATCCTGCATATGAACTCGATTTAAAGCATCCAAAGCTCCAAAAGGTTCATCCATTAAAAAAACTTTAGGATCTGTAGCAAACATTCTGGCAATGGCCAACCTTTGCCTCATACCTCCTGATAAAGTGTTAGGAAATTTATTAGCGAATTTTGAAAGCCCTACTATATCCAGATATTTTTTGGACTTTTCAACAATTTCTTTTGGTTCCAAATTTTCATTGGTATGTTCGATGGCAAAACGCAGGTTTTCGTAGGCAGTCATCCATGGGAAAAGAGAATAATCCTGAAATACAATTCCTAAATCAGGCCCAGGGCCTGTAACTTCTCTATTACCAACTATTACTGTCCCCTGAGTTGGTTTTTTTAACCCAGCTATAATATCTATTAATGTACTTTTTCCACATCCACTGGGGCCAATAATAGATACAAATTCTCCATCTTCTAAATGTAGGTATATTTTATGGAGTGCTGAGGTGGAAGATTCTTCCACTTCGAAATTCATGGAGACATTATTAATCTCAATTTTAGTCATAAAAGTTCTCCTGATATAATTTAATTAGTTGGTTTTTTTTATTTTTTTACGATTTTTTTGAAACTTAAAAAAAATTGGGGGATTTATAGATTTATAATCCCCCCAAACTAACAAAAAACAAATTTTTTAACCATTTAGCTCTGGATATTGCTTTAACAAGAACTGGTAATTAGCATTATCAGGATCTTCCTTAGCTAATTGATCTAGAGCATCCTTATAAATAGTGGTGTCAATAGATTTTTCTAAGGTGGATTTGTTTTGGATTTTATCATATCCTAATATTTCCAGTAATTCCCAGTACTTTAAAGTGCCCTTTTTATTTGGATCTGGAGATAATGACAGATGTCCATCATATAAAGCTGCTTTAAGGGCTGCAGGTTCCATTTTCACATATTTTCCTACAGCTGCAACACTTCCGTCAGGGTTAGTTTTATAGTAATTGTAAGCTTTAGTTAAAGCTCTTTCAAATTTAACCCATTTATCTCTGTTTTCATCGATTTTAGCTCTAGTAGTAACTATTCTGCAGCATGGGTGGTTAGGTACGTACTCATCTGAGAATTTAACAATAAACAATCCCTGTTGTTCAGCAGTGTACTGGAATGGTGGCCATACTAATCCAGCTTCTGCTTTTCCACTTTTAACTGCTTGTACAACATCAGCAGCTGTTTTAAATTCTACAAAGTTGACTTTACTCAGATCAACACCTTGCTCCTTAAGTGCACCTTTAATAACTACATCTGGAGTGGACATTTTAACGGTAGCCACAGTTTTACCTTCATACGCTTTAGGATCGTTTTTTAGTGTTTCAGCCAGTTCTTTGGTTTTTGCTATGGCTGCAGAATCTCCACCCATGGCCCCACCAATGATTTCCAGATCTTTACCATTGTTAATGAAACTTAAAGGTTCACCAACACCTCCAGCTTCTACATCCAATTTGTCTGCTAGTAGTGCATTAATTTCGTCTGGGCCGGTTTGGAACTCATTCAATGTGACATCCAAACCTTCTTCTTCAAAATATCCTTGTTCCTTTGCTATAAAATATAGACCGTGTCCAGTGGATGGTAAGTATCCTACTCGAATTGTATCATCAGCGCTGGAAGTGCCTAAAGTAAAATAAGCACCTAAACCAACAGCTATCAGAACAATTACACCTATAATTATAGCTGTTTTTCTATTTACCATATTATTTTCTCCTAAATAAATATTTAATTATATAATCCTATTTTTTTATTAAGTAAATTTCACATAATTATTTATGTTTTAATCAGGATTTTAGTCTTTAAATTTAATATAAACCCTCTAATTCATCCGATTATTATTTACTAAGTTATGCTAATTTTCTTTTAATTTTTATCATTTACTGTCCATCATCAGAAAATATACCTCCTTTCATTTTTTTTCTTAAAAAGAGTTCAAATCACTCTTTATATAGTCAGCCAATCAAATTGAAACGAATTATTAAATTATTAATATAACAATTGTTAAGTCTATTATTATGTTCCCTGCTTTTTTTATAAATTGAAAAAAGAAGGAATTTAATAGTTATTGACAACAACTGATGGAAGTTGAATTATTATAATTTTCAACTGAAGAAACTACCTTAGAATAACTATTCATAGAATTTCCATTAAAATCATCACATGAACCACAAGAAATATTATTTTTAATAGAACTATTAACATTAGATTTTTGAAAATTTTTAGATGAGTTTCCTGCTCCATTAACTAAAATAGTACTAATAATAGCTAAAAATATAACTATCACTATAATTCTCAAAGTTTTTTTATTAACCATAACTCTACCAACATGCAAATTAGTTTAATTTCAATTAAAGCCATTAAATAAGTTAATTTAATTAAACATGAATTATAAGTCATAAAAATTGGAATATAATAATTCCAATATATACAACTTGCACAAATTATACTCCACTTCCACTATCCTGAATACCCTCGATGGTAGTTTTTTCTTCCAGTAACAGTTTATGAACCCAGGATGAACCCCAATCTGACAAATCGTCAACATCAAAAGGTTTCGGGATGTATTTGTTCTTATTATTAATTACTTTACGAGCAAGCTCCCGGTAAACTTCGGCCTGTTCAGATTCTGGAGCACCCTCAATGGTAGTTCTACCATCAAGTTCACAACGGGTGACAATTGGAGATCGAGGAATATTTTCAATAACTTCAGTTTCAGTTTTTTCACTGAAATCTTGAATCATATCCTTTTGAGCAACTTTACTAATAGAATTACCAATGATTCCACCTAATAGGCCCCCACCACTACCAGAGTACTTTAAAATACCCTTAAATAGATTGTTGACTGCATATATGGCCATGTAATCAGAGGAAGTTACAGTATAAATTTGCTCAGCTAGTCCTTGTCTGATTGGAATAGCGAAACCTCCGCACACAACATCTCCTAGAACATCATAAATAACTATGTCGGGATCGTAATCATCAATAACACCATTATTATCTAATAATTCAATAGCAGCGATGATTCCTCTACCAGCACATCCTACACCAGGTTCTGGGCCTCCTGCTTCAACACAGAGAATGTCATTGTATCCTTCATGAATAACCTGACTATAGTCATTGGATCCACTTCTGATGGTGTCCATAACTGTAGGAATGGATTTACCCCGTCTTAGAGTATTAGTAGAATCATTTTTAGGGTCACATCCGACTTGCATAACTTTATATCCGAGATCAGACAGTGCTGCACTCAGATTAGAAGTGGTGGTGGACTTACCAATACCACCCTTTCCATATATTGCGATTTGTTTTCTTTTACTCATAATAATTACCTCTAGTACCGAAATCTTATTTTTAACTCCTTTACTTGCTTGTTTTATAAATGCATGTAAAAATGATTAGATTGAGCTTGAAAATTAATTATATAATTTAATAAAATTTTCTGATTTTGGGTTTTAGAACTGATTTCAAACTTAACTACAAACTCAATTTAAATTTAAATTTAAATTTATAAAGGAATAAAAAGTGAATTTGAATAAATAGATAATAATTATTTTATTATATCTAATTTTATCCAATTATAAGCTCTTAATTCCCCTTAAACTTATTTATTCTTATTCTATTCTAATGAATTATCACAATTTCTATTTATCAGTCACATAATGATTCTAGACAGTATTTAAATTCATTAAATTCTTAAATCAAGTCTCTAATGATTAAAGAGGTCCTGCAAAGGTACTGATATAATCTTCTAATAATCTCAATCCACCATCATATCCAGCATAACTGTCTCCTAAAACAACTCTATTGAATGAAGGGAAAGCTACAGTAACATGCAGTGCCCCTAATTCAGGTAACGATGAATTTGCTTCTAGAGAACTGGCAAACAAGAATTGGAATGGTCGATCTCTTAATTTTTCACGAGCAAGGTATGCATCAGGTTCAAAGACAACTTCTGGTTTAGTAGTTGATATCAGATCTTCAGTCAATGCCTCAATAATGCTTTCACGGTACTCCTCTGGAGGATTATCAGTTAATTGAATAATATCTGGTAGATAACCCATCTCATTAACTAAGAACTTATTTATAGCAATAGCTTTGTTACTATCAGCCACCACTGCAAAGTAAGAGTGAGGACGCACAATTAAAAGAGCATCTCCCGTGTATTCGATGAAACGATAAGCTCTTCTTTCCTCTTCTTCTATGAATTTCTCTACTTTTTCAGAGGGGACTTCCAGCTTTTCACCGACAGTCCTCAAGAAATGACTGGTCTGTTTGGGACCTAAAGGTACACTAGGGAATGAAATGAATGGTGTTCCAAACTTCTTCTGAAGTTTTTCTGCTGTGCGGTGTCCATTCCAGGTAGAAAGAACAATGTTGTATTCAGCAGCTGGTAACTCTTTAAGCTTTTCAAAACCATTTGGTTCAGTGAAAATTATATTGGCCTTTAATCCAATGCTTTCTAAAAGTTTTTTAATGGAAAGCAACTCACCTTTCCAGAAAATGTGCTGATAAGGTACTACTCCCAGAATATTAACCACACCTTTCTCAATAGGAAGAGGAGTTAAAATCTGATCAATTAAAGCTTCAAAGAAAAGCTCGTAACCTTCATAGGAATTCCCATTAAATCCAGGAGCATTTATGTGGAAAATAGGAAGTTTATCTTCATATTCCCTTATAACCGCCTCTACATCGTCTCCAATAAGAGCAGGTATACATCCAGAAATTACTACAAATTTATCATCTTTATAGACCTCACTGGAAGCATTGATTAATTTTCGCAGCTTATCTTCGCCTCCAAAAATTACGTGTTCTTCTACTAGGCCAGTGGTAGCCGTACTGGTTCCACCAACAGGACCCCCAGCATTTTGTCCTCCAGCATAGAGCTGTCCAAATAGCTGTCCCAGACCACAACCAAGCCCGGCATGAAGTAAAGGAACTAAACCATAAACACCTAAAGCAGTTCCATACGCCCCTCCCAGGGCGCAGGAATATTTAGGTGCTTCCACATGATCTTTTCCTAATTCATGGCTTGTGAACTGTTCTTTTGGTTTTTCTGAATCATTTTTGGTTTTTATATCACCATTTTCTGTCGAACTCATTTTGATGACTCCGTATTAACATATTTCAATGGATTCGGCTGTTCGTACCAGGAATCCTTGTAACTATCATCTGTTTTCTCTTTCATTACATTTTCGAATGATTTATTTTCTAATGATTGAATTATGAATTCCCCAAAGGCAATTGCACCAGCATAACCATTTTGAGTACTCCATGGATCAGGATCACCCCTTAAAGCGTGCAATCGAGTTACAGATTTCTCCCTCTTGTATGCTCCACCCTGGAAAGGGCAGGTGAGAGTAATATCTGGATCTCTGCTTCGGGTAATATGGCCCTGTTCTGCTGCCTGGAAGGTGTTTACCAGAATATCAAAATCACCCACATCATTGACCATGCTTTCAATATCCTCTAAAATGAGGTTATCAAAGTCCTGGGTCAATGCAGCGGAAGATTTCAGTCCTAACTCGTCAAAATAAGGTAATTGAGATAAAAGACGTCCCTGTCCAAGTGAACCTAAAACTTCCAGTCTTTCTCCGTCTCCTTTGTAATTGATGAGTTTTTCTCGGATAGCTGCCAATTTTGGAGCCCATATTTTAGTTTCTTCTTTAATTAGTGCTTCCACTTCCTCTTCTTTACCCGTGTATTTAGCAATTTGACGCAGCCATTCATTGGTGTTCTTTATACCCACCGGTGATGGGTAAAGGAAGTATGGAACTCCGTATTCCTGTTCTAATCCTCTGGAAAGGTAATCCGTATAGGTTGGGCACAGTGGCGCAGTTACTGCAGCTTCAGAAAGTTGTTCTAGCTGTCCTACAGAAGCAAACTCTGGTATGAAATTTACTCGCAGACCCAATTTTTCTAATAATCTTTTAATTTCTAAACGGTCCTGCCAGGTGTAAGATAACATACTGGCCACATTGACCAGATCTTTTTGTTTCTTTTCAGGCTTTTTGACCAGATATTTTAATACACCATGCCAGAAAGCATCGTAACCAGTCTGCACCAGTCTGGATCTAACTCCTTCACAATGTACTGGAACTATTGTTGCCTTTACTTCCGGCTGTATTTCATTAATGGCTCCTTCAATATCTTCTCCTATTACTCCTGAAGTACAGGTGGTAAGAATGAAGATTGCTTTAGGGTCGTATCTTCTTTGAGCTTCTAAAACTGCATTTTTCAGCTTTTCACTTGCTCCATATACCACATCACTCTGTTGTAAGTTAGTGGTGATCCAGTTTAATTCAAAGTTTGCTTCCCTGCCCAATTCTGGGGGTACTGACCTAAAGATCTCCCGGTATCCCAGAGAAGATGATGAGCAACCTAATGGGCCGTGATAAATAATTGCAGCGTCTCTTATGGTAGAAACTCTTACCGTCAGGTAAAAGTTTAAAACACACCCAGAGGTCTGCTGTAGTTCCCTATCATAACACTTGGTTTTACCTGCTTTAGCATCTTCAATTAGCTCAGTGGCTTTTCCATAGTACACATTGGTACCATTTGCCCGCTGCTCCCGGTTGGGGCAGGTATTTTTATCCAGATCTATTTTATGATTTGGGTCGTATTCATTTGGCATTAATCTTTTCCTCCATTTTTTTCCAATTTAAGTTAACCATCTATCTTTTTCCGGCCAATCACATCTTTTAGTTACAGGAACCATTTTTGAATGTAGTCTATTCTAGTTAACTATCGTTATATAACAATTGTTATATTATAAAAACTTAACGATTGTTATATTGCTAATTAATAAAAATAGGGTGATTTTTGAGAATAAAATTGGATAAAATGTATAAATATGTACATTGAGACACCATCAAACAATTTAAGAATAGAAATTTTACCTATATTCATTATCCATTGAATAAATCTTGCATTATGAAAATATTAATATGTTAATCCCGTTTAGGATAGAATCTAAAATCAATATTAATGAAGTAAATTATCCAGTTTGTCCAAATTTTTACTTAGCTGATCTAAAGCTTCTTCAATAAATGCAGGATTCATAAATGGTATGATTCCATTATTAATTAATTTTTGAGAAGCACCTTGACCAATTTGGCTTACAATCACCACTTTACAATCTGAAAGTAGAACTGATGTGTCTACAGAATTGTCACATTCTTGACCATAACTACCACAAGAAGGAGATGTTTCTCGCAATTCTACGAATTCATAATCTTCAGGCCCATTAATTTCAAATATAAGAAATTTATCGGCTTTTCCAAAATGCTGATTGATATATTTACCATCAGTACTGGCAACGGCTACTTTGATACTCATTTTATCACAGAGATTATTTTAAATTATATTTGCTCTTAATGAAAAACTAATTTAACATATATTTAATTTTTATTTAATTATCAATTGTAGATTATTATAAAATTTATAGAATTATTAAATAATAAAAAAGGAATAAATTAAATTTATTTAATTTTAAAGAATCTACAAATAAAATAATCAACAATAGAATTATTATAACTATTTTACAATTTTTTACCAGCATTAGGGCCTGGTTGAACAGAGTAAATCTCTTCTACTTTGAATAAAATCGCTGACTTTGGTTCCAGTTCAGTCATGACATTTTGGGCCCATTCTGTAACTTGATCAAAGTATTCTCCTGATTCAAATATTTCTACTGTTCCCTTTACTTGGAATGGAAATGCCTTAGCGTCCTGAGGAATTAATGATAATCTTGGATTCTCATCAAGGTTCTGGCGAGTTTTATTGAGGTAATTGTCAGCTATTAATATTGTTTCCCCGTTCAGTGGTCTGGCAAATCCTACAGGAACAACGTTAGGAACTCCTTCTTTGCTGGCAGTTGCTAAAAATACTAAATTTTTTTCTATTGCATCTTGTAATTCTTTGTTTAATACCATTTTAATCACAGTTTTAATATAACTATTGTTAAGTTATATATTTTTTGATATTATTATATTATATTTGAATAATTCTGGTTAATTATGAAAAAATAGACTTAATTCATTCTTGATATATTAACCAAAAATTATTAGCCAAAGATATAAATATTAAATAAATAAAGTTAACAATCGTTAAACTAGTTATAATTTTATTCTTTATTAAAAAAAATTCAATTAAAAAATAAAATTTATTGGAGATAGTATAAATGGTTAAAATTAAATTTTTAGGAAATTTTAGAGAAATAACTGGAGAAAAAGAAAAAAAATTTGAATACATTGGCAATTTAGTTGAGTTTTTAGAAATTCTAACCAGTAGTTACGATTCTAAATTCAAGGAAACCTTATTTGATAAAGAAGGAAATATAAAAGATTACATGAAAATCCTAGTTAATGGAGAAGATCTCAAATCAGAAAGCTTTGAAAGTTTTTCCCTTAAAGAAGATGACGAGATTATAATATTCCAAACCATTGCCGGTGGTTAAATCTAAATCTTATTTTTTATACATAATCAAGTGTTTTTGACATTAAATTTAATTTTTAAATTTATTTATCGTGAAATCTTATTTTGATTTTTTAATAGTTGAAATTATCTTTTTTGATAAGTTGCAAATCAATATAATTTAATAAAAAATAAAGTTAATAAAAATTGAATGACTAAAATTAACAATATTAAATTTCAAATTTATTTTATTAGATTATTTTTTATTATCTATCACTGAATCGTATGCGGAAAGTAGTCCCTGAATCATTTAACATTTCCATTTCTCCATCAAGCTGAGCTGTGAGGCCTGATATTAGTCGCATACCTAAACTATCACTTTTATCCGTATCAAAGTCTTCTGGTAGGCCTATACCATCATCAATTACTTCCAGCACATATTCCGAACCAATCTTATGAAAATTAATATTAATAGTACCTGTTCTATTAGAAGGAAATGCATATTTAAGACAATTGGTAACCAGTTCATTGATTATAAGGCCAAGAGGAACAGTATTATCTACATCCACCATTATATTTTCGACATCTAACTTTAGCTGGATTTTATCTTTAGATGTAACATATGTATCAAAGAGATCTCTAGACAGTGAGGTAATATAATCTGAAAAATCAATACTTTTAACATCTTCTGAACGATAGAGTCTCTCATGAATTAGGGCCATGGATTTAGCCCGATTTTCACTCTCTTTAAATAAATCCTTATCGGATTCATCCTTAATATAACGTGATTGAAGACTTAGTAGGCTGCTGATAACAGTTAAATTATTTTTCACCCTATGATGGATTTCCTTAATTAACATCTCTTTGTCGTTAAGAAGTTGATTTACTTGGAGGGAAAGTTCACGTGTCTGCAAAAGAACATTTACTCTGGAGGAAAGGACTATCTTTGTTATAGGTACGATTATCACTTCATCAAAGCTTTCCCAAATAATATTTTGTGCATTTTTAAGATCATTAGGAGCAACAACCAGAA
>JAHFBZ010000077.1:8637-11456 GCA_023249725.1 Methanobacteriaceae archaeon | reverse complement strand
ACTATGGGGGAAACATTCTCCATCACGGTTAAACCTGACGGATGGGATGGAA
Source organism: Methanobacteriaceae archaeon (assembly GCA_023249725.1). Taxonomy (GTDB): domain Archaea; phylum Methanobacteriota; class Methanobacteria; order Methanobacteriales; family Methanobacteriaceae; genus UBA349. The sequence goes on along the minus strand of JAHFBZ010000077.1, from coordinate 11,404 downwards.
ACCAAAATTACTATCTACTAGCACCTTTATGTGACTACATAGTCCCCCAACTCTATGTAGGTGAGTATGGTCTGGGAGTAGCTGGTTTAACAAACAAAGTTAAAAAATACACCCAATTTTTCAATTTCATTTTCCCTGATAAAATTGTGGCCGGGCTTGAAACTTACCAATCCGATAAAAATCCAACTCCTAAAAATGCAAGTACCATATCTGCAGAAATCAAAGCGGTACAACCATATACACATGGAGTAATCCTATTCCGGTACGGATTATCCAATTTCAATGGTGTAAAATAAATCCAACACCACTAAATTATATAAATTATATGAAATAATAATTGAAATTAAAATTGTCTATTTTTCAAATAAGTGATATAAAGGATTAAATCTATTTTAACATCACCCTATTTATTGTTTTGGATCCATATTCCATTTTATTAAAGTAAAATTAGAATTAATTCTAAATAATAATAAACTCGCCTTCGGTTACAAAGAAAAAAAAAATTATTTTTACATATAACATCTCCAAAAATGAAATGTCCTTATTAATAACTATAATTTATTAAAAAAAGTAGAAAAAAGAAATAAGTTCTTTTTAGTAGTCTTCACAGAGTATTTCGTAGTATGCCGTAGGATGGTCACATGCCGGGCATTTTTCTGGAGGTTCAGTTCCATTGCGCACATATCCACATTTTCGGCAAACCCAGTTAACTGGTTCGTCTTTTTTAAAGAAGGTGCCTGTTTCTACCAGTTTTAATAAACTAATATATCGACCCTCGTGGTGTTCTTCTGCTTTGGACATGGCCAGTAGTCGTTCTGCGATTTCTGGGTATCCTTCATCTTTAGCAACTTTTGCAAATTCAGGGTACATTACAGTATTTTCGTAATGTTCTCCAGCTATAGCTGCTTTTAGATTATCAATGGTATTGCCCAGGGTTAGTGGTGCTTCTGCTTGAACAATTATTTCATCTAAGGGTTCATCAGATTCTTCTTTTAGCTCTTGTATTAATCTAAATAACCATTTAGCGTGTTCTCTCTCATTATCTGCTGTTAAGAGGAAGAGTTCAGATATTTGCTCAAAACCTTCTTTTTTGGCTGCTTTAGCATACATGGTGTACCGGTTACGAGCTTGGCTTTCTCCAATGAATGCTTTGGTCAAATTTTCTATAGTTTTTTCCATAAAATCCCTCCATTATAATATTATAATTAAATATATTTAATTATTTTTTTACACTTGAAAGCTAATTATAAATATTTGGTTCAAAGATAGGAGTTAATTTTTTGAAAATAAAGGAGTAAAAAATTGATCAAAATTAAAGGGATTAAATTTTTTCAATATTTCTCCAGGAGGATTTCTAACTCTTTTTCAGGTGCTAACTTTAGTAATGCTTCGTATTCTGCATTTTTAACAGCTAAATATGATTTTGAAAGTTTCTTTCCCATTGCATTTAGTAATACTTCGTCTTTTTCCAGATTATCAAGTGCTTGACCTAAATTATCCGGAAGTGGTTCAATACCCAATTCATTTCTCTCATCAGAAGTTAATATACTTGGATCTTTTTGCACTGGTTCTGGTAATTCCATATCTTTTCGGATACCATCCATTCCCGCGGCAATAACTGCTCCAAGTGCCAAATAAGGATTGGATGACGCATCAACTGTTTTTAATTCAAAGTGTAGAATATTCCCATTATCTTCTCGAATGACCCTAATAGCTGCTTCGCGGTTGTTAAAACCCCAAACTCGAAAGGCCCCGCTCCACATCTGTGGACGGATTCTGAGATATGATCTGGGTATGGGGGTGGTAATGGCCATTAATGCCGGCAGATGGTGCAATATTCCTGCAATGAACTGTCTGGATACAATAGATAGGCCATATTTATCTTCAGAGTCGTGTAAAATATTATTCTGATTCTTCCACAAACTGATATGAATATGACAACCACTGCCCGCAGTGTTGGGGAATATGCTGGGTAGAAATGAAGCAAGGAGTCCTTTTTTGTAAGATATGGCTTTTACAGTTTCCCGGAACACAATCTGATTATCTGCAGATTGAAGGGCATGGTCATATTTGACCGTGATTTCATGCTGTCCCTGGCCAGATTCTGGATAATACTGCTCCACCTGGACATTCTGAGCAATTAATGACTTGACAATTTCCCCAATAACTTCTACATTTTGATCTATGGAGTAGGTAGAAGCAAAAGGGGTAAAATCAGATGGTTCATAATCATTTTGAGTTTCATCTGCCTGTTTAAGGAGGTAAAATTCGTTTTCAAATGCAGATTTAATCTTCAAACCTTCTTCTTGAGCATCAGAAATCATTCTTTTGAGAAATCCTCGTGGACAATTATCCCAAACTTCACCATGTTCCATCATGTCTCCTATGACTCGGGAATGGCCGGGAGCATAGGGTAAATGGGTTAAAGTAGATAAATCTCCTTTTAATGTTATTTCTCCTACCGGATCCAATCCAGAATCATCCACCACACCATCATAAATCACCGGAACACCCTGTTGGGCACGGGAAATTCCAACTGAAAGTTCGCTGTCAGAATTCATTTTTTTCAGTGTGTTTATATGCAAGGCCTTAGCCCGGATAATATTAGCATTATCGCACCATAAGATACGTATAAACTGAGTTTTTGAATTCAGTAATTTGCTTTTTATGTCATTCATAGTTTCACCCTAGATAGAAACGATTATTATATGCTTTTTCACTAAAAGCTATACATCACCAAATACTTCTAATCGGACTACAAGTTAAA